>QIJL01000325.1 GCA_003232435.1 Flavobacteriales bacterium
CACGAATTTTCACAAATCCTCTTTTGCGCGAATTGGAATTTGGTGCTTGGGATTTGGGATTTTAATGCCTCGTGGGCTTGCCCCGAGGATTCTTTACTAAAATTTCAGTTGGCCTACTAGGACTCGAACCTAGAACGACTGGACCAAAACCAGCTGTGTTGCCAATTACACCATAGGCCAATACCTAACTCAGATACTGAAACAAGTTCAGCATAAGAGCGTGCAAATTTAAGACAAAGTTTGATTCGCACAAACATTTTAAGTTACAATCGCTTAAAATAAATACTCTCTGATGAAGTCTTTTTCGCAATATCCAATCAGCTGCCAAAGCTTGACTAGATTCATATTCCACAGGCTCCCCTCCTCCGGAGAGCCTGCCCCGAATTCACTTAGGGGGGCTGGGGGAGGACGTGTTAAAGGTTTATCAAAAATTGGGTTTGATATCTATATTTATTACTAAATTCGCCCATCGGATAAACCACACAAACCGCATGTTTTCAAAAGACTTCGAGAAATGGGACCGCATCTTAGGGTGGGTCGTTTTTTTTATAGCCCTCATCGTTTACACAATTACCGTAGAGCCTACCAATAGCTTTTGGGATGCCGGGGAATACATTGCGACTGCCGCGAAATTGCAAGTAGGCCACCCACCGGGGGCTCCACTATTGCAGATGATAGGGGCATTTTTCTCGATGTTCGCCCTTGAACCCGGTCAAGTGGCCTTAATGGTAAATTATGTATCGGCCGTGTCAAGTGCCTTTACCATTCTGTTCATGTTCTGGACGATTACAAATCTTACTAGAAAACTAATCTCCAAGGATAAAAAAATAAACAACTCACGGGCCATTGCCATTTTCGGAAGCAGTATAGTTGGATCATTGGCTTTCACATTTTCCGATAGTTTTTGGTTCAATGCCGTCGAGACCGAGGTTTACGCAAGCGCCAGTTTTATCATGGCCCTACTACTTTGGATGGGGCTCAAATGGGTCGATAATCTTGATGACCCTCGTGGCAATAGATGGTTGGTGCTTATCTCATATGTAGTAGGCTTGACATTTGGTGTGCAGTTTATGGGCTTCTTGGCCATTCCTTCGATCGGTCTGCTCTACTACTTTAAAAAGTACAAGACTACTACCGTCAAGAATTTCTTGATCGCCAATATTGCGGTAATCGGGGTTTTGATGTTGGTCTATAAATTCTCTTTGACCTATGTGCTTCAGTTCTTCGGTTGGGGTGAAGTATTTTTTGTGAACAATATCGGGTTGCCTTTTAATTCCGGTTCGATCATTATCGGTCTCTTATTTATCGCCGCATTTTACTTTGGGCTACGTTATACGAGAAGGAACAACTATAGAAATGCCGATACCATTGTACTCTGTTTGATGTTCCTGTTTCTAGGTTTCTCATCGTGGTTGATGCTTCCCATTCGTGCGAATGCCAGGGTTGTGATCAATGAAAATAACCCGGAAGATGCAAGGGCACTTCTGGCCTATTACAACCGTGAGCAATATCCAGGGGTCGATAGTCCCGTTTATGGCACTTATTATTCGAATATGTTCGCCCCTGCAGGTGAAAATCGCGATATCAAACCAAAATATGAGAAAGATGAGGAGCTGGGCAAATATGTAATCGTAAACGATTATATCAATGCCGATCAAGGCCCAGACCCTAAACACGTGGGAATCTTGCCACGCTTGTGGAGCAGCCAGCATGCAGAGAATTATATGAAGTATTTCGGGCCGCTCGAGTTTAAGATGACCCAATCGAACGAAGAATTGGCAAAGGCCGTACGTCAAGTAAGGGAAGGGCATGCGAATGGCGAAATCGATGCCGACCAATACATTGGCTTTTTGAAAAGGTTCAGCGATTACATCGAAGTAAAGCCACCCTCGGTTTGGGACAACATCAAATACATGGTGCAGTTTCAATGGGGCTACATGTACTGGCGTTATTTTATGTGGAATTTCACGGGAAAGCAAAACGATATACAAGGAAGATACAACGGTAACGGCGAGTGGCTGAGCGGCTTCGATTTTATTGACAGTCCACGTCTCGGAAGCCAAAAAAACCTACCGAGCGATGTAAAGAATAATAAAGCTCGGAACACCTATTTCTTTTTGCCGCTTTTGCTCGGTATATACGGACTCATATTTCAGATTTCAAAAAACCCGAAACAGTTTTGGGTGCTTTTGGTCTTCTTTTTGTTTACAGGTTTGGCAATACAGTTTTATACAAACCCTTACATCTTTCAACCTAGGGAGCGCGACTATTCTTTGGTGGGGTCTTTCTACATTTTCGCTTTATGGATCGGCATGGGTGTCTATGGAATTTTCCACGATTTTAAAAAGTGGATTTCTCCTAAAATTTTGGCTCCTGCAGCCACCGTTTTGTGCTTGTTGGCGGTTCCATTATTAATGGCTTTCCAGAATTGGGACGATCACGATAGATCCAATCGTTTTACATCGAATGCTTCGGCAAAAGCATATCTCGATTCATGTCAAAAAGATGCTGGGGCGATCTTGTTCACAATAGGCGATAATGACACCTTTCCACCATGGTATGTTCAAGAGGTAGAAGGATATCGCACCGATGTGCGAATCGTTTGCACCAGCCTTTTCGAAACAGATTGGTACATCGATCAAATGAAACAGAAGGCCTATGAGAGCGATCCGATACCTTCTCAAATAACCCACGATAAATATCGTTGGGGAAGTCGTGATGTGCTGTATCATCAGAAAGCGACCGAAAACCGCTGGCCATTGCAAGATTTCATCAATTGGATCGATAGTGACAAACCGCAAACCAAACTGAGGCATGTTTTAAAGAAAAGGAATGCCGATATTAGTGAATATCCCGAAAGCTTTTTGAATACGGTTTATTATCCGACCCACAAAATCAGAATTCCAGTAAATAAAAAGAACGTTTTGGAAAGTGGACTCGTGAAAGAAAAGGATTCCGCGCTGATAGTGGATTATATTGATATTGATATTTCGCAAAGTGCCATCACCAAGAAAAATATGATGATGTTGGATATTGTCGCCAACAATGATTGGAAACGCCCACTTTACTTTTCAGGAGGAAGTTTCGACGATGCAGAATATATTTGGATGAAGGATTATCTACAGCTCGACGGACTGGCGTACAAACTGGTGCCGATCAGAACAGAAAGAGAAAATGCTTTCGATATGGGCCGAATCGATACCGATTTAATGTACGATATTGTCAAAAAATGGGATTGGGGAAATTCGGGAAGCGATAAAATCTATCACGATACCCAAACTCGAATACAAGGTATATCATATCGAAGTAATCTAGCGCGCTTAACGGAAGCCTTGATCAAGGAAGAGAAAATCGATAGGGCCAAAGAAATCATCGACATGTCCATCGAAAACATGCCGGTTGAATATTTTGGTTATTACACTTTTGTCGAGCCCTTTGTCGATGGTTATTTCAAGGTCGGGGAGACCACTAAGGCAAAAGCCCTTTTCGACAAATTGAAAATCATTTACCAAGAGCGTCTCGAATATTATGAAGGCATGACCATTGATGAGCAATACGAGAACATTGATGAAATTATTGACGATATGTCCGCCTACAGAAGGATTATCGATATAGTGATCAATAATGATATTCGTGATATGGCCGAAAAGGAAACTTTGATCTTCAATGAATACATTGATAAATTTGAGCATTTCTATAGAGATGATGTTTTGGAAGAAGATCAACTTAGACCGGGCAATAATAATCATGATTTGTTGGATACCGTTCCGATCTTAGATACTCTGGCTCAAGATACAGTGAAAACCGAAGAAGTTCAGGATACGGTTTTAGTACCCGAAGAAAAATAAACTACCATCGGCTAAAGTTCAACCGTTCGGCCCAACGCCATACGCTTTTCGCTTTTATTGCGTTCGGCGTATAGCGCAAAGCAAGCAGCAAATCAAACTAAAGTCTTCGCCTAAACCTGCCCGTCCGGTAGGCGGGGGGGAGGGATTTCCCCCCAGAACGATACATTAAAATTATCGACTTAGACGCATAGCCGATAATAGTAATTCGCTTTTGGATCGAGATTCCATTTAATCAGGAGCGCAAGGTTTGGGCTAAAGCCCATTCAAGGCGGGGTGTTTTCTTGAACCCATGGCTTGAAGGCCATGGCAATACAGACATTATGACCTGATTCTTGACTTGGCCTCGGGCTGGCCGGACAGGCAGGTTTATCCGGGGTATTCGGAATAGTGCCAAAGGAATGGGCTTTGTCCCAATATCCGTACAGATTCTTGGCCAACTGCCTAAACCCATAAAATTACAAGGTTTTAATCGAAACTTTAGAGAAATTCCCAAGACCCATTTAGTGCATTGAAAGTCTAGCATCTAACGTCCACTAGCGAAGCGGTCTAGTGTAAAGATTACTAAATACCCAAACTAATTTTGCGCTCTTTTTCCTTTCTGCTTCGTTAGAATTTTGAACCGTAGCTATGGCTATGCTTAAAAATTATGCCTATAACATCAAAATTTTAGTTCGCCTATTTAGCAATCTTCACACTAGCGTCTTATTTTAAACGTATTCGTTAAGAATTCCGATAAGGGTATTGGCATCTTGCTCGCCACTTTGGCGCCATACCATTTCACCCTTTTTGTAGATCATTAATGTAGGCAGGCCTTTCACGCGAAGTGCCTGTGAAAGCTCCTTGTTTTTGTCAACATCGATTTTGATGACCTTGCCCTTGTCACCCAAAGCAGCGGCAACATCTTTTAATACTGGATGCATTGAGGTAGATTGTTCGTTCCATTCGGCATAAAAATCCAACAACACAGGAACCTTTAAATCTATAAGTTCACCAAATTTCGACATAGCTAACACATTGGGTTACTTGCCAAAAGTAGTAAAAAATGTTAAAATAGTAATGTTGTCAAGGGTTTTGTAGCACATTACCCTAGTTAAAATCATGTTAATGACTTTTGTCTCAAGGTAATCACGGTGATTTCTGGCCATATACCTACCCTTCCCGGGTATCCTATAAAGCCAAAACCTCTGTTCACATTGATGAATTGGCCCCTCTCCTTATAAATGCCTGCCCAATATTTATATCGCCATTTCACTGGGCTCCATTTGATCCAGCCCGGTATTTCGATTCCAAATTGCATCCCATGGGTATGTCCAGATAGGGTAAGGTGGTAGTGCAGATCGTCATTGATAACCACATCTTCCCAATGGGAGGGGTCATGGCTCAAAAGAATTTTAAAGTCATCGGCATTTATATCGCTTGCCGCCTTTTTAAGGTCACCTGCTTTTTTAAATCCACCACGGCCCCAATTTTCTACCCCGATCAACGCAATTCTATCTCCATTTTTTTCCAGATACCTACTATCATTTAGAATCAAATCAAAGCCTATTTCTTTTTGAAGGTTTTTTAAATCCTTGAGGTTCTGATCTTGTGCTTCTTCCGAAGGCCAGCTAACATAATCACCGTAGTCATGATTTCCTAGGACGGAAAATTTGCCGTCTTTTGCTTCCAACTTTGAGAACAGATCGGCCCAAGGTTTCATCTCTTCCGCTTTGTTGTTGACCATATCCCCGGTAAAAAAGAGCACGTCGCTCTTTTGCCGGTTTATCAAATCAATGGCGTATTCTATTTTCTCCCGATTATCAAAACTGCCACTATGCACATCTGATATTTGTGTAATCTGGTACCCATCGAAGGCACTCGGCAAATCATCGAATTTCAAATCATATTTCAATACCTTGAAATTGTATTTCCCCTTTACCATTCCGTATAGCAACGCGCCGAATGGTAAGGCTGCAATACCAAGGCCTATGAGGCTAAGAAATCTTCGACGTGAGGGAAGGCTAAATTCCTTGGAAGTGCCATATAATTTTTGATATGCTGCAGAGATAAGCCTAAAAATATCCTCTGAAAAAAGAAAAATAATACTAATGAGCTTAAACGAGATTATAGCAAGTAAAAAACCTGCAGCGTAGCTCATCGGTCGACTCAACACCCGACCTTCAGTTGCCCCATACGTCCATTGGTAGATAAAATTAACGAGTACTGCCAGTGAGATCGCAGTGGCCAGATAATATACCCATTGATATTTTGTAGCCGTTTTTAATGCTTGCAAAACATAAAAGCCTAACAAAGAATAAATAACTACAAAAATAATCCAACGTAGCATGATCCATTTTTTACAAATGTATTTCTAATTCTACCATACCTTCACCTTATTACATTTTATTTAACGGCTTTGACAATTTCTTGGATAGTTTCAAAATGGGAAATCGGTATCGAATCATCGGATAACATATGCGGAGAGTTCATGCCGACCTTAGGATCTTCAAAAAGTTTTTGGTTCATTTTAACAGCGGATAAATGAATGGCCTTAAATCCTCTTTCCTTGAAAAGATGCGCATTATCCATATTTATTCCCGAGCCGGGCATGATAACCGTACTAATGGCTTTTTCATTCAGTTCAGAAAGAAGATCAATACCTTCTATTGCGGTTTTTTGCTGCCCTGAAGTCAGAATAGCATCGATCCCGAATGCGTCAAGCCATTGCAAGGTCCAAAAAGGATCTGTCACCCAATCGAAAGCACGATGGAAAGTGGTTTTCAAGTTGCCACATAGCATCCCGACATCATGGTGTCGATTTTCGTCGAAAACAAAATTTGCATGCAGCATCCCCAAAACGATCCCATCAAATTCCATTTCACTACAGAGCTCGATATCCTTTTTTATGATTTCAAACTCCTTATCTGAATAGGTGAAATCTCCACTTCGAGGCCGAATGAGCACCCGAACCGGAATCGATATTTTCTCGCTAACCGCTTTTAAAAGTCCGTATGAGGGGGTAATTCCGCCTACTGCCAGCTCGGAACATAGTTCAATTCGATCTGCTCCGGCCTTTTCTGCATTCAGTGCAGATTCCAATGAATTGGCACAAACTTCTACTAGCATTTTACCTATATTTAGTGCCCTAAAAGTAAGCAACCCGATCATGCTAAGAAGAAAGTTCTTAAAAAATTCGTCGATGGGCACAGCTGGGGTATTCTCCGCTCCTTTGATGGCCTCTTGCCAAGAAAATTCAGAAGAAAATAGTGAAACCGAAATAGTAAAACCAATTGTCGTATGCACTTGGAATTTTCACAATGCCACGGCAAAAGCATGGGAAGTTCTTAATGCGGGAGGCAATGCCCTTGATGCCATCGAACAGGGTGTGATGATCGAAGAAGCCGATGTCGAAAACCAAACGGTCGGTATGGGCGGAAGACCGGATCGTGACGGAAATGTAACTTTGGACGCTTGCATTATGGACAAGGATAGCAACTGCGGCGCAGTACTCTGCATGCAAAATATAGCCCACCCCATTTCTGTTGCGCGCAAGGTAATGGAAGATACACCCCATGTGATGCTGGCCGGGAAAGGGGCAGAACGATTCGCGTACGAAAAGGGTTTCAAAAATGAAAATCTGCTGACCGAACAATCGAAACAAGAATGGCTCGAATGGAAAAAAACCTCGAAATATGAGACGATCATAAATATTGAAAACCATGACACTATAGGCATGTTGGCCATTGACAAAAACGGCGATATTGCAGGGGGTTGTACCACCAGCGGTATGGGTTATAAATATGCCGGGCGCGTGGGCGATTCCCCTATTATCGGGGCTGGACTTTTTGTAGATAATGAAATCGGCGGCGCGACTGCTACAGGAGTCGGTGAGGAAGTCGTTCGAACCGTAGGTAGTTTTTTGATCGTCGAATTGATGCGTCAGGGCAAAACACCTCAAGAGGCTTGCGAGGTGGGCGTAAAACGTATCATGGAAAAGAACAAAGGCCGAAAAGATTTTCAGATCGGATTTTTAGCGATCAATAAAAAAGGGGAGACAGGCGGATATTGCGTTCATCCTGGGTTTACGTACCGGGTATATTCCGAAGAAGGGCATGTGAACAACACTTCCGATTCTTATATTAAAGTCTAATGTCGTGTCACACCTCAAATGACACAACTCCGCCAGTTGGCGGATTCTTTTTCGTTTTTACTCATCATAAAAAGACTCGCGTAACTACGGCTATGCTTACTTTTTATTATTTCGTAAAATTCAAAAAATAACTGCGACTTATCCGCCATTTGAGGCATGACACGACACTAGCTTTCAATCAAAGCAATTCCCTCTTTGAAGGGGGATTAAGGGGGATGTAATAGGAACACACAAATTGATTTAAAAATTTTGCGCAAAACACCGCCCCTGCCTCCCCTCAAGGGGGAATCCTAATTATTTAAGCCTTACCTTCAAAACAAACTTCGTACTTTTAACCTCGTACTTTTAACTTTCAAAATGGCAGATCAAAAACGACTTTTTTTACTCGATGCCTACGCACTTATTTTTCGAGGATATTATGCCTTTATCAAAAACCCAAGAATCAATTCAAAAGGAATGGATACCTCGGCCATCTTGGGCTTCACGAATTCATTGCTAGATGTCATCAAGCGCGAGAGACCAGATCATTTGGCGGTTTGTTTCGATCGAGGGGGCAGTGTCGCACGGGTGGAAATGTTCGAAGATTACAAGGCCAATCGCGACGAAACCCCTGAAGCCATAAAATTAGCCGTGCCTTATATTGAGAGAATATTGTCGGCCATGAAAATTCCGGTGGTGGTCAAAGAAGGTTATGAGGCCGACGACATCATTGGAACGCTTGCCAAAAAAGCGGAAAAAGAAGACTATAAAACTTTTATGGTTACCCCAGATAAAGATTTCGCTCAATTGGTCAGTGATAATATTTTCATGTACCGCCCCATGTTCGGCGGTGGCTATGAAACTTGGGGCATACCCGAAGTTCAGAAAAAATTCGAGATCGAACGCCCTGAGCAGGTCATTGATTTTCTGGGGATGATGGGTGATTCAGCTGATAACATTCCCGGTCTCCCGGGAGTAGGCGAAAAGACCGCAAAAAAGTTTTTGGCAGCCTACGGAAGTATGGAAGGACTTTTGGAGAACACCCACGAATTAAAGGGCAAGATGAAAGAGAAAATCGAGGCCAACAAAGAACTGGGTATCCTCTCAAAGGAATTGGCCAAAATCATTTTGGACGTTCCCGTAGAATTCGATGAAAAAGATTTCGAAATGTGTGAACCCGACATACCGGCGGTCACCGAAATTTTTCAAGAACTCGAATTCAGAAGGCTGCTCGATAATTTTCTGAAAACTTTTTCTTCGGATGGGGAAACACCCCGACCAACCGCGAAGACCGAATCCCCTGGTAAAAGGCCTGCCCCGAAAAAGAGCGCAGCAGGTGCCGGTCAATTTTCGTTATTTGACGGCGACGGCGAAAGTCTTGCTGAAACCCCGACCCAAATGACCGGAAGAAATACCGCCTCGAACACTTCACATGTTTACCAGAGTGTGGCCCCGGGCATGGCCCTAAAATTATTCTTGCAAAACCTGATGAAGCAAACTTCGGTCTGTTTCGATACGGAGACAACGGGAATCAATCCGATTACGGCCGAATTGGTCGGAATCGCTTTTTCTTGGGAAGTCGAAAAAGGATTTTATGTTCCGTTTCCGGAAGATAAAAACGAAGCACGGGAATTGATCGAGCAGTTCCGTCCATTTTTTGAATCCGAAGAAATAGAAAAAGTCGGTCAGAATTTGAAGTACGATATCAAAGTGCTCAAAAAATACAATGTCGAAGTAAAAGGAAACCTTTTCGATACCATGTTGGCGCACTACCTCATCAACCCTGACATGAGGCATAATATGGATGTTCTGGCGGAGACCTATTTAAATTACACTCCTATTTCGATTACAGAACTGATCGGGAAAAAAGGAAAGAACCAATTGTCGATGCGAGATGTTCCTTTGGAAAAACAAACCGAGTACGCGGTCGAGGATGCCGATATTACGCTGCAATTGGCAAAACACTTTAGACCGGAACTTGCGGAGGCTAAAACCGAAAAATTATTCAATGAAATTGAAGTTCCGCTACTTCGCGTGCTTGCCGACATGGAATTGGAAGGCATCAATTTAGATGATGCCTTTCTGAATTCATTGGCAAAAGACCTTGAAACCGATATCAAAGTATTAGAAGTGAAAATCTATAAAGCTGCGGGAGAAGAATTCAATATTGCTTCCCCAAAGCAATTGGGCGAAATACTCTTTAACAAAATGAAATTGGTCGCTAAGCCAAAAAAAACCAAGACCGGACAATATTCCACGGCCGAGGATGTGCTTTCCTATTTGGCGAAAGACCATGAGATCATACGGGATGTTTTAGATTTCCGGGGGCTTGCAAAATTAAAAAGCACCTATGTCGACGCTTTGCCCTTACAGGTCGAGCCAAGTACCGGAAGAGTGCATACTAATTATATGCAGACCGTTGCGGCGACAGGTAGATTGGCCAGCAACGATCCTAATTTGCAGAATATTCCCATCAGAACCGAACGAGGGCGGCAAGTACGGAAAGCTTTTATCCCCAGGGATAAAGACCATGTGCTTTTGGCAGCGGATTATTCGCAAATAGAATTGCGGATTATCGCGGCTTTAAGCGAAGAGACAACAATGATCGATGCTTTTAAAAACGGCGAGGACATTCATGCTTCCACGGCGGCAAAAGTTTTTGACGTTCCTATTTCAGAAGTTACCCGAGATCAACGAAGCAATGCCAAAACGGTTAACTTCGGAATTATTTATGGTGTTTCCGCATTTGGTTTGAGCAACCAAACCGATCTATCCCGTTCGGAAGCCAAGGAGTTGATAGACACCTATTACCAGACCTATCCGAAACTTCGAAATTATATGAGCGAGCTCGTCGATTTTGCCCGGGACAACGGCTATGTGCAGACCGTTCTCGGCCGCCGCCGTTATCTAAAGGACATTAATTCTCGAAACGCGGTCGTACGTGGGGCAGCGGAACGAAACGCTGTCAATGCACCTATTCAGGGCAGTGCCGCGGATATTATAAAAATTGCGATGATCAACATCCATAAAAAACTTTCCGAAAGCGAACACAAAACCAAAATGTTGCTTCAAGTGCACGATGAACTGGTATTCGATGTGCCCAAGTCGGAACTTTCCGAAATGAAAAAATTGATCAAATCCGAAATGGAAAATGCCTATAAATTGGCCATTCCCTTAAACGTGGAATTGGGCGAGGGCAATGATTGGTTAGAGGCGCATTGATCAGTAGGCATTGATCAGTTGGCAGTTGGCTGTTGGCGGTAATCAGTAATTAGAAGGTAATTTATTTTCTCTCTATTCTTTTCTCTTTTTTCTATTCTCTATTCTTTTCTCTCTATTCTTTTCTCTTTTTTAACACATCTGTCGGCTAAGGGTATACCCTGAATTTTAAAGTTCAGCGAATGCCCTGAACTTTTTTTTACCCCTTCAAACTAGCTTGCAGTTGTAATCTTATAAATTCTTTATTATGAAAACAACCACAAAAATCGTTAGCCTTTTGTTTGTAATTTTTGTCTTCGCCTGTAGCAAAGACAGTCCAATACCTGAGCCACAACAACAAGTAGAGCCCGAGCCAGAACCGGTGCCCGAAAATCAGCCCCCGGGCAGTTTTTCGGCAACCGTAGAAGTGAGCAAAAACATTGCTCTGCTAAATTGGACGGAAGCCGTGGACCCTGATGGGGATGCCATTACCTATAGTGTCATGCTAGGGGATTCACTGATCAGCTTGCAAACTGAAACCACTCTCAATTTGCCCGATCTTGTGTTTGAAAAAGACTATCAAGGAAAAATAATCGCCGACGATGGAAACGAGCACCAAATAGAGACTACTTTCAATTTTACTACCGAATTTCTATGGCTGACCAATTTTGAATTTGACAATTTCCCTTCCTCCGAGCCCACTTACGAATATGATGACAATAACAAACTAATCACTCTAAATAGGCCTGGCAATGGTATCAACGTGGTATATGATGGTGAAGGAAGGTTGTTTTCTTACGATTTTTTCACATATAGCTGGAATGAATCTGGACAGGTTATAAAAGTAAGTGATGGCTCAGGCCGTGGTGATTTAATAGTAAACTATAATGAACAAGACCAACTGACAGAATTAAGAATCAATAGAACCGGTTCTAACAATTATAATTCAAATGTAACAGCGAACCTTATTTACAATGGTTTAGGTCGCCTTATCGCAATTGATAAGCATCGTATTTACTCTTCTGATACTACTGATGGCGAGCAAAATTTTTATCAAAAAACAGAACTAAGGCATGATAATGTCGGCAATGTTACGAAGCTAATCTCTAGAATTAGCGATGATGGCATAGATTACCAAATCCACTCTATGTTTGAATACAGCTATGACAATCAAAAAAATCCCTGGTATGCAATAATAAATCGCCAATTTAAATTCAATTCTAGAATTACATTAGGAATCAATCAAGATTTAAACCGGGATACATCACCCGAATTCATAGGGGGATACGAACTTCACATTTTACTTTCTGAACACAACTTGATAAGTACTAAATACTATAACGATAAATTGTTATTGTTAGAAGAACGTCGCTATGAATACGCCTACAACGATTCCGGTTACCCAATGTCAGGAGATATAATTGCAATTGATCGAGATGGTCAGGAGGAGGAAATCTCTTTCAGCCTTGATTATCTAGAGTAAACAATCTGCATGTTGGCCTACCCAAAAACGAATCTTTCTTACAAAATTAAAATAACAGTAGAATGATGACAATACTAAAGTTAAGGTATCAAGGAAGTATTTTCTAAAACGAAAACAATCTCAATTGTTCCCCGAATAAAATCGATTATGAATATTTAAAATTTTAGAAATAATGGCAAAATTAATCTATAACAAAACGAAATCACATGGTAACCCTTCGACCCCGGCAAGCGGAGCGGGAGTTGATAAAATAAAAGTTTCCGTGCCAAGCGGGCAAAAATTTTCACATCTTAAAATCTCCGCGGCTTCCGGACATTCTGGGGCAGCTACTTTTACTGTCACAAAGGCTCCAAAAGCCAATGCCTCCGGAAATATAGAGACAAAGGTAATGTGGACTAATGGGCCCTGGAGCAAATGCAGTTATAAACTAAGAGTATATTCCAAAGTACAACAACCCGGTACTCCGCCACCTACCCCAAAACCCGTGGTAGTGTTCGGCAGTCCTAATTGGTACAATCTTACTACCGGTTATATTACACAAAAAATACCCTTTAGACTTAGGGTGGAAGGACCGGATGCCATGAAGCTTGTTAACATCATCAATCCCATCAACACCCACCTTGTAATGAGAAGAATTGTGATAAACGAACCGGCGACCATAGTAATTACAGGTATCATTTGTCTGACCATATTAGGCGTTGTCGGTTTGGCCGTAGTAGGAGGCGTACTATTATATGCCATCAATCAAGGTTGTACCACCACGGCCATATATAATACTGACATTAGCTTGTCGGGGAATCTGGCGCAAGCTATGGAATTTGATTTCGATAATTGTGGAGCTTAAAAACAGCGCGAATATCAAAATTGCCCTAATTGATGGCTTACCAAATGTGCAAAGCAAAAACATTAGGGTTAGAACACTTCCTAGTGCCGAATATCCATGGGACTCCGATTATTTCGGGGTCCCTGAATATAGACGTCATGCCGATATAATGCTGAATATAATCCGGGAGGAAAATCCGGATGCGGAAATCACAGTTTATCCATTCTACCCAAAATTCAATTCTGTTCGCAAAGATTATCATCTAATGGCGAAAAGTATAGAAAAAGCCGTGGATCACAAAAGTGACGTCATATGTATCTGCCTAGAAGTAGTTGGGGCTAAATATTTATCTGCAGACATGCTAAAAGTCTATAAATATGCAAGTTGTCAGGGAATAGTCATATGTGTTTCTGCCGGTAACAACAGGCCGTTTCTTAATCCTCTGATCCATAAGAAATATACCATCCCCATTATTGGTTTGACCAGGGACAACGAAATACCTATTCATCTGAAACCCGAGAATATTGAAACAATTTTTGGAATTGGTGTTTACGGTGGAAGGAATCACGAGGCAGAACAAGCTGACGAAAAAATCTATTGCAGTGCGGCAACTGCACGCTTTGCAGCCTTGTTATCCAAAGTGTTAACCAAACATAAAATCAATGTCGACCTCAAAAAGGTTAATAGCCAATTTGAAAATTATAGCCATGAAATATTCAATGACAGTACTTATTCTAACCTTTAATTTAAATATTATGAATGCACAAATTTTAACCCAGCAAGTGAACTTGGAGGCGTTGGGGGTACGATTTGATATTCCAGACGGCTGGGAGGGCGGCGTCCAGGGAGAATACATACTTCTTGGCCATGAGACCATTCCCGGTATGATGCTACTCTTACAAAACAACAGCAAAACTGCCCAAGAGCTAAAAAGCCATGCCATGCAAGGAA
>QIJL01000505.1 GCA_003232435.1 Flavobacteriales bacterium
ATAGGGTAGAAATAGTTTATCAAGATGGCGCGGAGTGGATAAAGAACTATCAAGGAGAGAAATTCGATTTGATTTTTGCAGATGCCTGGCCGGGAAAATATAGTGAAACCGATGAGATTCTAGATTTGATCGGGGTAGGAGGGTTTTATGCCATTGATGATATGACGGCCCAACCGAATTGGCCTGACGGGCATCAAGATAATGTAGAAGGGTTGGTCGATTACCTAGAAAAACGAAAAGATCTTACACTGACCAAACTGAACTGGTCCACAGGATTGATCATAGCAGTCAAAAAGTAAATGCAACAACTAGCACATAAATGGGATGCAGCATTATACAACGACAAACATTCGTTTGTATATGACTATGGTGCTTCGTTGATCGATTTGTTAAACCCGAAACTACATGAAAGAATTCTTGATTTGGGATGCGGTTCAGGAGAGTTGACCGGTAATATTCTGAAAGAGGCGGCAAATGTTGTCGGTATTGACAATTCGTCTGATATGATCGAGCAAGCAAGGTTGAAATTTCCGCTGTGCGAGTTTCATGTGGCGGATGCTAGCAATTTCGAGCTTGATAGCCCTTTTGACGCTATTTTTTCAAATGCCGCTTTGCATTGGGTCGTGAATTATAAAGCGGCCATTAAATGTATGTACAATTGCTTAAAACCAGATGGGAGAATGGTTGTTGAGTTCGGCGGAAAAGATAATGTTATTAGGATAACCACTCAGTTGAGAACATCCCTTTTGAAAAGAAGTTATGAGAAGCAAGCCAAATTACAGTTGTGGTATTTCCCCTCTATAGGAGAATATACTTCAGAACTTGAGGCGGCTGGATTTAATGTTAGCTTTGCGGAATTGTATGAGCGCCCAACAGAATTGGCGGATGAAGATACTGGTATCAAAGATTGGCTTTCAATGTTCGCCACACCATTTTTCAGGGGAGTGAACGATTCAGATGTCCAAGATATTGTCAACGAGACCCAAGAAAGCCTTCGAGCGGACTTGTTCAGAAACGGAAAGTGGTTCGCAGATTACAAGAGAATTAGAATAGTAGCACATAGATAATAGATCATGGAAAAACAATGGTTTACGATTTCGGTTTATTCCGAAAACAATGTCGGTTTGCTCAATAGAATATCGGGAATATTCTTAAAGCGACACATTAATATAGAGAGTTTAAACGTTTCTAAATCAGAAATAGAAGGAGTTTCTAAATTCACTATCGTAGTTAATATTCAAGAAGAGTGGACACGCAAAATCGTCGGCCAAATAGAGAAGCAGATCGAGGTCATTAAAGCTTTTTACCATACCGACGACGAGACGATCTATCAAGAATCTGCGCTTTTTAAAATAGCTTCGGATCTGCTGTTCGATGAACGTCAGATTCAAAACATTATTAAGGATAGTAATTCTCAGATCGTGACCGTTGCAAGGGACTTTTTTGTGTTGGCCAAATCAGGGAGAAGAAACGAGATCGATGAAATGTACGAGCAATTAAAACCCTACGGAATTATGCAGTTTGTACGATCGGGGCGCATCGCCGTATCGAAAGAAAAGATGCAAATAACGGCCCTACTGAATGGTTTTCACGAACAACAATAAGCAATTATTACATAAATGTAGATTTCCCTCTTCAGGGAAATGACAAAAAAGAACATTAAATATGGCAAATTACTTTAATGCACTATCGCTTCGAGATCAATTGACCCAATTAGGAAAATGTAGATTCATGGAAGCAAGTGAATTTTCGGATGGTGTAAATGCACTAAAAGGAAAGAAGATTGTAATCGTAGGCTGTGGAGCGCAAGGCTTGAACCAAGGCCTGAACATGCGTGATTCAGGTTTGGATATTTCTTATACCTTAAGGGAAGCCGCTATTTCCGAAAAGCGTCAATCCTTTTTAAATGCCAGCGAAAATGGATTTACCGTGGGCACTTACGAAGAATTGGTGCCTCATGCCGATGTGGTCATCAACCTTACTCCTGATAAACAACACACAAGTGTTGTAAGCAGGGTTATGCCTTTAATGAAACAAGGTGCTACGTTGTCTTATTCGCATGGATTCAATATCGTAGAAGAGGGCATGCAGATTCGTGAAGATTTGACGGTAATCATGGTCGCGCCCAAATGTCCGGGTTCTGAGGTTCGCGAAGAGTACAAGAGAGGATTTGGTGTTCCGACATTAATTGCTGTGCATCCATCGAACGACCCTCAAGGAAAAGGACTGGAGCAAGCAAAGGCCTATGCTGCGGGAACAGGTGGCCACCGTGCCGGTGTTTTGGAATCTTCGTTTGTAGCGGAAGTAAAATCCGATTTAATGGGCGAACAGACTATTCTTTGTGGTTTGTTACAAACAGGAAGCATCCTTTGTTTTGATAAAATGATCGAAAAGGGTGTGGATCCGGGGTATGCTTCCAAATTGATCCAATACGGATGGGAAACGGTAACCGAGGGAATGAAATATGGCGGTATTACCAATATGATGGACCGTCTTTCCAATCCTGCAAAAATAAAAGCCTTTGAGCTATCCGAAGAATTGAAGGATATCATGCGGCCGCTTTTCCATAAACATATGGATGATATCATGACCGGCCATTTTTCCAAAACGATGATGGAAGATTGGGCCAACGATGATAAAAACCTATTGAGTTGGAGGGCGGCCACGGGCGAAACCGCTTTTGAGAAAACTCCGGCAGCCGATGTTGAGATTTCCGAACAAGAATATTATGACAATGGCGTGCTAATGGTAGCCATGGTACGGGCAGGGGTAGAGCTGGCCTATGAAAGTATGACCGAATCAGGAATAATCGGAGAATCGGCCTATTACGAATCATTGCACGAAACACCATTGATTGCAAATACCATCGCGAGAAAGAAGCTGTTCGAAATGAACCGTGTGATTTCTGATACAGCGGAATACGGTTGTTATCTGTTCGACCACGCCTGCAAACCTTTGTTGGCCGATTTTATGAAGAAAATCGATAGTGATGTTATCGGCACAGCTTATGGTAAAGGAAAAGAAGCTGGTGTCGACAATGTCAAATTGATAACCGTCAATAAGATTTTGCGAGGGCACCCGGTTGAAATAGTCGGCACCCGATTGCGGGAGTCGATGACGGCGATGAAGCCGATCGTGTAACAATGATTGACTTGGGCCTGTCAGGTTTTACCTGTGCCGAACTCGTTTCAGTAAAAACCTGACAGGTCTAGCTGCGATTTAATATTCTCCGGGAGCCAATGGACAAACGATGTAACAATCTGTAGTATTTGTTTCGTAACAAGACCCCAAAGGTTTTTAAAACCTTTGGGGTCTTTGCTGCTTCTTGAATCAAATATTGGAAGCCAACCAATCCCCGACTTCACTCGTTTTATAGGCTTTTCCCCCATCGGCCAAATCTTCCGTAACAATACCTTCGGCCAATGATTTGTTTACCACATCACGAATGGCTTGTGCTTCATCGTTCAAATTCATATCCTCAAAAAGCATGGCTGCAGAGAGAACTGTTGCTAACGGATTGGCAATATCTTTTCCGGCCGCCTGTGGATAGGATCCGTGGATTGGTTCGTACAACGAAACTCTGCTCCCGACCGAAGAAGAAGGCATCAAGCCCATTGATCCTGCAATAACGGAAGCTTCATCGGTCAAGATATCCCCAAAAAGGTTAGCGGTAATCATTACGTCATAATCTTTGGGCCATTGCACCAAGCGCATGGCGACGGCATCGATGAATTCGTAAGACACTTCTACTTCAGGATAATCTTTTTCCATCGCCTGAACGGTTTCCCGCCATAAACGGGAAGACTCCAATACATTGGCCTTATCGACACAACACAATTTTTTTGAACGCTTCATCGCCATTTCAAAGCCCTTTTTGGCCAAACGTTCGATTTCAAAACGTTGATAGGTCATGGTGTCATAGGCGGTATTTCCATCATCTTTTCTTCCTCTTTCCCCGAAATAGACTCCTCCCGTTAACTCTCTAAGGATAATCAAATCGGTTCCCTCGATACGTTCTCTTTTTAGCGGGGATTTATCGATCAAGGAAGGAAAGGTAAAGGTCGGGCGTACATTGGCAAATAATCCCAGTTTTTGGCGCATTTTCAACAATCCCTGTTCAGGCCGAACTTTCGCCGAGGGGTCATTATCAAAACGAGGATGCCCAATCGCCCCGAACAATACGGCATCGGCATTTGCACATACTTCATGAGTGGAATCGGGATAAGGTTCTCCCACGGCATCGATTGCCGCAGCCCCGGTAAGTGCCGGTTGCCAGGTAATTTCGTGATTGTATTTTTTGGATATAGCGTCGCATACTTTGACCGCTTGATCGATTACTTCTGGTCCGATTCCGTCTCCGGCTAAAAGGGCAATGTTTAGTTTCATTGATTATATTTTGTTGTCATTCCCGTGAACCTGCCTGCCGGCAGGGGCGGGAATCTGTTTTAAGTTGGTTCTTAGTTTTTACTTTTTAGCGTTGTAGCCCTTCGACTGCGCTCAGGATGACATTAGATTATGTTTAGCATCTTCTCCGTAGCTTTTATCGCCGATACCGTCTGGTCAGAATCCAAACCTCGCGAGATGAATTCTTTTCCATCAGCTTTCCAAGTGATAATGGTTTCGCATAAAGCATCTGAATTACTTCCGGGCGGGATTCGTACTGCATAGTCGGTCAAACTGGGCAATTCCATTTTCTTGGAGGCGTAAACTTTGCGAAGGGCGTTCATGAAAGCATCATATTGTCCGTCACCTTGTGCGTGTTCTTCGTACAGCTTGCCATCGATTTCTACAGAGACCGTGGTGGAGGGTTTTAAACCTTTCGAATGGGTCAAGACATATGATTTTATAAATACCTTCTGTTGGTTAACATCCGTGTCCAAGACATCGGAAATAATATAAGGCAGGTCTTCTTTTGTCACCCGTTCTTTTTTGTCGCCTAATTCAATAATTCGAGCAGTGACTTTTTTTAGCTCCTCATCGTTCAAGGTCAAGCCAAGCTCTTGTAAATTCTTCTGAATATTCGCTTTCCCCGACATTTTACCGAGTGCGTATTTACGCTTTCGACCAAAGCGTTCGGGCATTAAATCACTAAAGTAAAGATTATTTTTATTGTCTCCATCTGCATGAATTCCAGCCGTTTGCGTGAAAACATTATCGCCAACTATTGGCTTATTAGCCGGAATACTGACACCTGTAAACGCGGAAACCAATTTGCTGACTTTAAAAAGGGCTTTTTCGTTGACATTGATTTTCACTTCTGGTAAGAAATCATTGATAGCGGCAATGGTACTTGCCATTGGCGCATTACCTGCACGTTCTCCCATTCCGTTTACCGTCAGGTGTAATCCATGGCAACCTGCCTTTACGGCTTCCATGACATTGGCAACGCCTAAGTCATAATCATTATGGCCATGGAAATCAAAATGAAGCTTCGGGTGGCGATCTACGATTTCCGAAATAAAATCAAAAGTCTCTTTGTAAGTTATGACACCAAGCGTATCTGGAAGCAAAACCCTTTTTATAGATTGTGTTGCTAGAAAATCCAAGAATTCAAAAACGTATTCTTTGGAGTTTCGCATGCCATTACTCCAATCTTCTAAATACATATTGGTTTGAATGCGTTGTTTCTTGGCCAGTTCCAATACTTTTTTGATGCCATTGAAATGCTGTCTCGGTGTTTTTTTAAGTTGATGAGTAAGGTGGTTCAGAGATCCTTTGGTCAGTAAATTTTGGACCTTTGCTCCAGATTTTTTCATCCAATCCAAAGAAACACCACCATCAACAAAGGTCAATACTTCAATTCGGTCTAAATATTTTTGAGACTTTGCCCAAGACGTGATTTGCTTTACGGCATCTAGTTCTCCTTCAGAAACACGTGCAGAAGCTACCTCGATACGGTCGACTTTTAGTTCGTCGAGCAATAGCTTCGCTAAAGTCAGTTTTTCAGATGCCGAGAAAGATACCCCAGAGGTTTGTTCCCCATCCCTAAGGGTGGTATCCATGATTTCGATGGTTCTTTTCATTTTACGAAGGCTTGTTTCTGTATCCTTGGACTTCGACTACCCTCAGTCGCCGGAAATGGTGGCTGAGCGTAGCCGAAGCCGTCTTTGGTCTGCTGCTTATAAAGGTGTGCTCTTGGCAAACTCCCCAATAGCCTCCTTGATGTTCAACAAATAATCGATATCATCGTAACCGTTCAGCATATTGTTCTTTTTATAATCATTGATGTCAAAAGATTCACTTTCACCGGTCGCTAAGACGGTTACCTTTTGCTCCGAAAGACTTACTTCAAATTCGCTTTTAGGATTCTTTTCAATTTCAGCAAATATCTTTTGTAAAAATTCGGCACTCACTTGCACAGGTAAAACGCCTATATTCAAACAATTACCTCTAAAAATATCTGCGAAAAAACTGGAAATCACGCATCGAAACCCGTAATCATAGACTGCCCAAGCGGCATGCTCACGAGATGAACCTGAACCAAAGTTTTTTCCACCCACGAGAATTTTTCCGCTATACTTCGGATTGTTTAATACAAAATCTTCTTTCGGACTATTATCTTGATTGTATCGCCAATCACGAAATAAGTTATCACCAAAGCCCTTGCGCTCAGTAGCTTTTAAGAATCGTGCTGGGATTATTTGGTCGGTATCAACATTCTCTATGGGAAGCGGAACCGCCGTTGTTTTAAGTGTTGAGAATTTATCGTATGTCATTTTTAGCTAGTTGTTCGTTTATAGTTGTTCGTTGATGGTTCTAAGGTTAGTTATCGTGATAAATCACGGTCAACTGACAACCATCAACGAACAACGACTTCCTGCATTAATTCCCTCGGATCCGTCACCTTACCCGTGACCGCAGCCGCGGCCGCAACAAGTGGACTCGCCAATAAGGTTCTTGAACCCGGCCCTTGTCTTCCTTCAAAGTTTCTATTCGATGTACTGACTGCTAATTTTCCTGGAGGAACTTTATCATCGTTCATTGCCAAACATGCCGAGCAACCCGGTTCACGAAGTTCGAAGCCCGCTTCGATCAAAATATCCAAGATTCCCTCTTCTTTGATGGCTGATTCTACTTTATGGCTTCCTGGAACCAACCAAGCCGTAACATTATCAGCTTTCTTTTTTCCTTTTACTATGGACGCAAAGGCTCTGAAATCTTCAATTCTACCATTAGTACAACTTCCCAAGAAAACAAAATCAATGGGTTTTCCAATCATCGAATCGCCTTCCTCGAATTTCATGTATTGCAATGATTTCTTATACGTCGCAGCTCCGCCTTGAACCGCTTCGGCATTCGGAATATCATTTGAAATGCCTATTCCCATTCCTGGGTTGGTTCCGTAGGTAATCATAGGTTCGATCTGAGAACCATCAAAAGTCAATTCTTTATGAAATTCGGCTCCTTCATCTGTATACAGGGTTTGCCAGTAATCCATCGCCGCATTCCAAGCTTCTCCCTTTGGAGTAAACTCACGCCCCTTGACATAGTGGAATGTAGTCTCATCAGGAGCAATCATGCCTCCACGAGCCCCCATTTCAATGCTTAAGTTACAGACGGTCATTCGACCTTCCATGGTCATATTTTTAAATACATCGCCTGCATATTCGACGAAATATCCGGTAGCTCCTGAAGTGGTCAGCTGCGATATTATAAATAGAGCGACATCTTTAGGTGTAACTCCGTATTGCAGCTCTCCTGTAATATTTATACGCATACTTTTAGGCTTTGGCTGCATAATGCATTGTGTTGCCAAAACCATTTCAACCTCAGAAGTTCCGATACCGAAAGCAATAGCGCCAAAAGCACCATGCGTAGAAGTATGTGAATCTCCGCAAACGATAGTGGCACCGGGCAGGGTAATTCCGTATTCAGGACCTACAACGTGCACGATTCCGTTTTTCTCGTGGCCCAAGCCCCAATATGAAATACCATATTCATTGCAATTTTCCTCAAGCATTTTCAATTGATTTGCCGAAAGGGGATCTGCGACAGGAAGATGTTGATTGATGGTCGGGGTGTTATGATCCGCCGTAGCAAAGGTTTTTTCAGGATGCATGACCCGAATATTTCTGCTTTTCAAACCTAAAAAAGCAACAGGACTCGTTACCTCATGAACCATGTGACGGTCAATGAACAATACATCGGGGCCGTTTTCAATTTGATGAACAACGTGTGGGTCCCACACTTTGTCAAATAGTGTCTTTTTTACACTCATATTCTTTAAGTTCTAAGCTAACAAATCTAATGAAAGTGGTGGTTTTAAGAAATTATCGGTATGAAATAATTACGATGTTCAACTTATATAATTCCAAATGTTCTTATACCTGACCAACTGGGCATAAGTATGCCTAATAACCAGATTCTCTTGTTTTTCTAGGGAAAGGTCTTCTTTTAAAAGTTGAATGGCATAGTGGCGAGCAGTTTTTAAAATGTCATTGTCCTTTACGATATCGGCGATCTTCAGGTTGAGGATGCCGCTTTGTTGGGTGCCCATTAAATCCCCAGGGCCACGCAGTCGTAGATCTACTTCTGCAATTTCAAAGCCATCATTGGTTTGCACCATGGTCTTCAATCTGGTTTTCGCTTCGGAGGATAATTTATGGCTTGTCATGAGAATACAGAAACTTTGATTGGCACCACGACCTACACGACCGCGTAGCTGATGCAATTGCGAAAGGCCGAAACGTTCTGCACTTTCAATGATCATAACAGATGCATTGGGAATATTTACGCCGACTTCTATTACAGTGGTCGCTACCATAATGTTGGTCTCGCCTTTTACAAAACGCTCCATCTCATAATCTTTGTCGGCAGGTTTCATTTTACCATGAACGATGGATATCTGATAATCGAGTAGGGGGAAGTCCCGGACGATACTTTCGTAACCATCCATCAAATCTTTATAATCAAGCGCTTCTGATTCTTGTATCAGGGGATAGACCAAATAGATTTGTCTTCCTTTTTTAATTTCATCACGGATAAACTGGAAGACCTTTAAGCGGTTCCCATCAAATCGATGTACTGTCTTTATAGGTTTTCTGCCTGGAGGAAGCTCATCGATGACGGAGATATCCAAATCGCCGTACAAACTCATCGCCAGTGTTCTGGGAATCGGTGTCGCCGTCATGACCAAAATATGGGGAGGAATCTCGTTTTTATGCCAAAGCTTGGAACGCTGTGCAACTCCGAAACGATGTTGCTCGTCGACAATTGCGAGCCCTAGGTTTTTATATTGCACTTTATCTTCCAACAAGGCGTGTGTGCCGATCAAGATTTGTAATTCTCCGCTTTCCAATTGTTCATGGATTGGTTTTCGATCGGATTTTTTCACGGATCCCGTCAGTAAGGCACAAGTCACACCCGTGCCCTCCAACAATTCTTTGATGCCATTATAATGTTGGGTGGCGAGAATTTCCGTAGGGGCCATCAAGCACGCCTGAAACCCGTTGTCGATGGCCAAGAGCATGGTCATCACTGCGACGATCGTTTTTCCGGAGCCTACGTCACCTTGTAGCAAGCGGTTCATTTGAGCATTGCTTCCCAAGTCGGCACGGATTTCCTTAATAACCCTTTTTTGGGCATTGGTCAATTCAAACGGCAGGTGGTGGTTGTAAAAATTATTAAAAAGCTCTCCGACCTGATCAAAATTAAAGCCTTTTATTTTTTGTTTGCGGAGCATCTTTTTGGAAATCAATTGTAATTGTATGTAAAAAAGTTCCTCGAACTTCAATCTGAACTGCGCTTTTGCCAAAAGTTCCAGGTTTTTTGGAAAATGGATGTTGAACATTGCTTCATTCCTAGGTATGAGCTTCAATTCGTTCAAAAGGGTGGGGGAGAGTGTTTCCGAAAACTGGCCTTTGGTATCCAAAAACAATTGCTGCACCAATTTGCTGATGACGCGGTTGGTGATGCCCTTATTGCTTAGTTTTTCGGTAGAAGGATAGACTGGTTGCATCGATATTTTGAGTCCTTTTTCATGATCTTTCAACAATTCCATTTCGGGGCCATTGAACCAGTTGCATTTTCCGAAGATCACATAGGGTTCGTTGAGTTTTAAATTTTCTCGGATCCATTTTTGCCCGCGGAACCAGACCAGTTCCATTTCGCCGGTTTCATCGGCAAAAGTTGCGACTAATCGCTTTCCTTTTTTCTGCTCGACTGTTTTGATAAGGATGACTTTCCCAATGATCTGTACATCGGCGTTACTGCGCTGTAATTGTCCGACCTTGTAGTACTGCGTTTTGTCGATATATCGATTGGGGAAGAGATTCAACAAATCTTGAAACGTTT
>QIJL01000044.1 GCA_003232435.1 Flavobacteriales bacterium
ATGAAAAACAACAAATCAAAGTTCCTGATTACAACAATTCATAAGAATAAATTCGAGAAAATCAAAGTAGTTTTAGATGCGTTTGCCCTGCTAAAATAATAGGGAAATTAGCCTACGTCAATGAGATTGCATAATTTTGGGGAGTTAATGCTTGAATGATGAATAAAGTCAAGGAAGTAACCGATTACATAGCCGGTGCTTCAAGTGAACAAAAAGAAATACTCGGTACACTTCGAGAACTAATAGCGAAAGCCAACCCTGAAGTTGCCGAAAACTTTAAATGGAGCCGCCCCGTATATGCCACACAGAAAGATTTTTGTTATCTACAATACAACAAAAAGCATGTTAACCTAGGCTTTTTTCAGTTCGATAAGATTGACGATCCAAGCAACTTGTTAGAGGGTACCGGAAAAGAAATGCGCCATATCAAAATTGAAGATGGCTCAAAATTGAACCCCTCGGTTCTTTATAAAATGATCAAACAGGCTTCTAAGTTTTAAAATCGATGTCCTTTTGTCATGGGTTAACCTTCTTTTTACGAAGTTCAAAGTTTTTACCCAAATACACCTTTCTCACCATTTCATCGGCAGCCAAGTCTTCAGGCACTCCCGATTTTAAGATTCCGCCTTCGAACATCAGATATGAACGTTCGGTAATTGCCAAGGTTTCTTGAACATTGTGGTCCGTAATCAATATACCGATGTTCTTATCTTTTAATTGAGCGACAATAGTTTGAATATCTTCTACTGCCACTGGATCTACTCCGGCAAACGGTTCGTCCAATAAAATGAATTTTGGGTCTGTGGCAAGCGCACGGGCAATTTCGGTCCTACGCCGCTCACCCCCTGAAAGCAAGTCACCGCGGTTTTTTCGAATGTGGCCAAGACCGAATTCTTCGATCAATGCCTCCATTTTCATAAGCTGTTCTTTCTTGCTCATGTTGGTCAATTGTAGAACGCTCAATATGTTCTTTTCAATGCTCAACTTTCTGAATACCGAGGCCTCCTGTGCCAAGTACCCAATTCCGTTTTGGGCCCGTTTGTACATGGCGAAGTTGGTAATTTCCATGTCGTCTAAAAATATCTTTCCTCCATTTGGTTTTACAAGTCCTACGATCATATAGAAAGATGTGGTTTTTCCTGCTCCGTTAGGGCCAAGCAAGCCGACAATTTCCCCTTGGTTCACTTCCAAAGAAATACCTTTTACCACCTTTCGGCCGCTATAGGTCTTCATAATATTTTCAGCGCGAAGCTTCATTCTTTCAAATCTAAATTATAAAACCCGATATCGTTTTGAATTTATTTTTTATTTAACCTTTAGATCTCATTGCTTTTCTTTCTTCGCCTCACGCTTCAGTACCATTTTAGAAATATAAATACTTATCTGGTATAGAATCAAAACTGGTACAGCGACTATTATCTGACTTGTTACGTCGGGAGGAGTGATAACCGCTGAAAGTATCAAAACGATTACCAGGGCGATCTTTCGATACTTTTTCATGATCTCAGGAGTTATCAGACCGACCTTGGTCAAAAAGAAAATGATAATGGGCAGTTCGAACAAAATTCCACAAGCGATGACCGAGGTTCGAACCGCTGAAATATATGATCCTATGTCGAATTCGTTCAAGACTTCTTCGCTTACCTGATAGGTGCCCAAGAAGCTGATCGATAATGGTGCGACCACGTAATATCCAAAAAGTACTCCCAAGAAAAATAAAAAGGAAGCTATCAAGATAAATCCCCTTGAGTTTTTGCGCTCGTTCTCATGTAGGCCTGGACTGATAAATTTCCACACCTCCCAAAGCACATATGGAAAGCCAATTATAAACCCGGCCCAAATAGATGTCATTATATGTGCGGAAAATTGTCCGCCCATCGTTCTACTCTGAATCGTAAAGGGAAGTTTATCGGCACAGAAAGCCGAATCAAAGCCAAACCATGTGGCGATGTTGCAAAAGAAACGATAGGTCGGAAAACTCATTTTCTTTGGTCCGAAGATGACCGTGTCGAAAATAAACTCCCTCATTAAAAAAGCCCCACACCCAATAATTACTATCGCAAGTGTCGATCGGATCAAGTGCCATCTCAGCTCTTCGAGATGATCCAAAAACGACATTTCATTTGGAGGTTTGATAGTTTTTTTTGCCATTATATAATGCCTTCGTTGATAAGGTTATGTAAATGTACCACACCCGAATACTTTTCGCCATCTACTGCCAGCAGTTGCGAAATGCCTTTTTCTTGCATGATTTTAAGAGCCTTGACCGCCAATACTTCTGTTGAAACGGTCTTCGGGTTTGAAGTCATGATGTCTTTCGCTTGCAATTCGTTGATGCTATCATATTTATTGAGCATTCTACGAATATCCCCATCGGTTATAATACCGACGATTTTATCGTCTTGGAGAACTGCCGAGGCCCCGAGCATCTTTTCCGATATCTCAACAATCACTTTTCTGATGTCGGCATCATGGGCAACCATCGGCTTTTGATTGTTTTCGGCAATATCGCCTACCCTAAGATAGAGCCTTTTACCAAGTGAACCTCCGGGATGGTACTTTGCAAAGTCATTGCTATCAAAACCTTTTATGTCAAGCAAACAAATTGCAAGTGCATCGCCCATTACCAATTGAGCGGTCGTACTGGTCGTAGGTGCCAGATTGTTTGGGCAGGCCTCTTTTTCGACGAAGGTGTTCAGCACGAAATCAGCTTGTTTAGCCAAAAAGGAATCTATTTTTCCGGTTATCCCCACCAACTTATTGTCGCCCCTTTTGATCAGGGGCACCAACATTTTGATCTCGGGCGTATTTCCGCTTTTCGAGATACAGATGACCACATCGTTTTTTTGAATAGTGCCAAGGTCCCCATGAATGGCATCGCCTGCATGCATGAAAATAGCAGGAGTTCCTGTAGAATTCATGGTAGCTACGATCTTATTTGCGATAATAGCGCTTTTACCGATTCCTGATACTACAACACGACCTTTTGATGCAATGATGCATTCCACTATTTTGGTAAAGTCATCGTCTAATAAATTGGCTAGATTTTGAATCGAGGCCGCTTCTTCGAGAATCGTTTTCTTCGCTAAATCTAATATCTTTTCCGTTTTACTCAAGTATCAATGGGTATTGGTTTCGCTAATTCTAAAAACTATCGAAATATATAAACAGTTTCTAAAAGAATGTTTTATATTTATAAGGATACAAAATTAAGTAATCTAAGCGTACCCTGCGATATTTGTTATAATCAACTGATTTAGTTCGAACTAGCGATCGAAGAATGACACTACCCACCTCAAACAAGACCTTTTAATAAGTAAAGAGATTTATTACAAGAATGTCAAATGAAAACCCCGTTTTGAAGGAAATCGATTTACATGCGCCCTTAAAGAAGTTTTTTGGCTTCACAAAGTTTAAAGGGCTTCAAGAAGGCGTGATCCAAAATATTGCGCAGGGCAATAATACCTTTGTGATCATGCCGACCGGAGGTGGAAAATCACTCTGCTACCAACTTCCGGCTTTGATGCAAGAAGGCACGGCCATTGTCGTCTCCCCTCTTATTGCTTTAATGAAAAATCAGGTCGACGCCATACGCGGAATTTCTTCCGAACACGGTATCGCTCACGTTCTTAACTCTTCTTTGAACAAAACAGAAGTAAAACAGGTCAAGGAGGATATTGTTAGCGGCGTAACCAAACTACTATATGTAGCACCAGAATCATTAACGAAAGCTGAGTATATTGAATTTTTACAATCAGTCCCACTGTCTTTCGTTGCAGTTGATGAAGCGCACTGTATTTCGGAATGGGGGCACGATTTCAGGCCGGAATACCGTAACCTAAAGTCAATCGTCGACCGCCTGGGAGATGCTATACCGATTATCGGCTTGACTGCGACCGCCACCCCAAAAGTACAAGAGGATATAATCAAAAACCTGGGAATTTTTGATGCGAAGGTGTTCAAGGCTTCCTTCAATAGACCTAATCTTTTTTATGAAGTGCTGCCGAAAACTTCACAGGTAGATTCTGATATCATTCGTTTTGTGAAGAAAAATGCCGGCAAGTCCGGTATAATCTATTGCTTAAGTAGAAAGCGCGTAGAGCAACTGGCACAGGTGCTTCAGGTCAACGGTGTTAGCGCAGTGCCCTACCATGCCGGTTTCGATGCCAAGACCCGTTCAAAATATCAGGACATGTTCTTGATGGAGGATGTCGATGTGGTTGTGGCCACTATCGCTTTTGGAATGGGAATCGATAAGCCCGATGTGCGATTTGTGATTCATCATGATATACCCAAAAGTATCGAAAGTTACTATCAAGAGACGGGAAGAGCAGGTCGCGACGACGGTGAAGGACATTGTCTGGCATTTTATGCTTACAAGGATATCGAGAAATTGGAAAAGTTCATGTCGAACAAACCAGTTGCCGAACAGGAAATAGGAAATGCCCTATTGCAAGAAGTTGTGGCCTATGCCGAAACATCGATGTCACGCAGAAAATTCATGCTTCATTATTTTGGGGAAGAATTCGATGAGGTCAACGGTGATGGAGCCGATATGGACGACAATGCCCGAAACCCAAAACCGAGACAAGAAGCCAAAGATGATGTCGGTAAATTGTTACAGGCGGTCAAGGAGACCAATGAGAAGTTCAAATCAAAGGAAATCGTTCATACACTTACCGGAAGCGTAAACGCACTTGTGGCTTCTCACAAGGCGAATGAGAAAAAAGTCTTTGGTACTGGATCCGATAGAGATAAAGGTTATTGGATGGCGCTGATTCGACAAGTGCTCGTTGCCAAATTGTTGAAAAAAGAAATCGAGCAATACGGCATTTTACATGTGACCGATTTAGGAGAGGCATTTTTAAAAAGTCCGGAATCGTTTATGATGACACACGACCATGCCTATGAACAGACGGATACCAAAGATATTGTCGGAACCGAACGGGGCGGGGTTGCAGATGAAAGATTATTGAAACAATTAAAGTCATTGAGAAAGGCCCAAGCCGATAAACTGGGCGTACCGCCATTTGTGGTATTTCAAGACCCTTCGCTGATGGATATGGCGCTGAAATACCCTATTTCCATGGAGGAACTTTTGAACATTCATGGAGTAGGGGAGGGAAAGGCCAAAAAATACGGGCAACCTTTTATCAAAATGATTTCAGAGTATGTTGAGGAAAATGAAATTATTAGGCCAGAAGACCTAGTGGTCAAAAGCACCGGGGCCAACTCTGCATTGAAATTATATATTATACAGAATGTCGACCGCAAATTGCCATTAAGCGATATTGCCTCTGCCAAAGGTTTGGAAATACCTGAACTCATCAAAGAGATGGAGCAAATCGTTTTCAGCGGCACAAAACTTAATTTGAGCTATTGGGTAGATGAAATACTTGACGAAGATCAGCAGGAAGAAATACACGACTACTTTTTAGAAGCAGAGACTGATGATCTAGATGAGGCAATGGAGGAATTCGACGGTGATTATGAGGATGAGGAATTGCGGTTGTATCGATTGAAGTTTATTAGTGAGGTCGCAAATTAAGGACTTGAGTTTACTAAACAAAAAATGCGCCGCCATCTGGCGGCGCATTTTTATTTTAAATTTGTTGTCCGGTAAACTTTTTTTGAAACCTGTATCAATAGCTGTAATCACTGACGGTCTACGCTAAACCAAGGCTCGGTACCTTGCTTTTTTAGATTTTGGACAATGTTCTGAAATAGCTAAAAACACTTTGCTTTCAATATTGACCCCCGATCGGTTACAGTTTGGTCTTACGCCTTATGTCCAGTAGCGACCTGTGCTGAGCTTGTCGAAGTAAGCGGTCTAGGGTCTTTAACCGGACACTATTGATTTTAAGTAATTCCTATGATTGTACATCTTTCGCTTCGATTGCCATTTCGCAACCATAGGTGTCCATAAAGAAGTTATCAAGATCATCGGCTTTCAGCGCCAAATTTTTCAAGTTTTCCTTTACGATATCGGCACCTTCCGTAAAGATGTCGGAAAGATGTACTCTATATGAAATGTAAATTTTATTGTCATTGACCCCTAAATAATAAGGGTCTACATTTCTTTGTAATAAGTACTCCATCAACTTTTCGAGATTCTGTTTTGGCAGGTTGTTCAAAGGCGATGTTGTCACAAGGTAATCCTTTTTATAAACGAAAATCCGTACTAGGGCACTGCCTTGGTGAAATTCCCAGAAATCTTGTCCGGCACGACCTAAAACAGGGTTCATACCCAATTCGGTCAAGGATTCTTCTACGAAGTTCGCGAAGTGACCTTTTTCGAATTCCTCAAAAACGGTAATGTCAACATCGTTTCCACAATTTGAACAGAATTCAGCCTCTTGATCGGAATACATGTCGCAACTATTACACTTCAATCGGTAGGCATTGTCAGCATATGTAAAATCTGCCAATTCCTTTAGTAGGTCTGAATGCTTTATGCCAAAGCCAACGTTGTCGGCGTTCGTGAATTTTGAAGTTGTGACCCCGACGAGGTTTCCTGCTTCGTTTAACATAGGGCCTCCAGAATTCCCGGGATTTACAGCTGCATCCGTTTGTAAATATGCTCTTGAACCCATAGGCTGGCTTACCGATGAAACGATACCTTCGGTAACTGTATAAGGCATTCCGAAGGGATATCCGTGGATATAAACCTTACTCATATTATCAATCGTAACGGCTTCATCCAATGTCAGGTCGTTAAGGGTGTTTTCGAATCCGTCGATATGTAGAAAGGCAAGATCCACTTCAGGGTTTACCATGACGACATTGGCAACGTGCCTATCTCTGCTATGATCTTCAACGGCAACAACCTTATTACCGGCCACAACATGATAGTTGGTGATGACCAGATTATTTCCGCTTATGGTGAAACCACTTCCGGTACCCGATGCGGTTATTATCTTGAATATTGATTTTTGTATATTTTCCATGTCTTTTCTTTTAGCTAAAATTATTTTATCCGAACAGTTTTGAGAACAATCCTTTTGTACCTGAACTTACCGTCGTCTTTCCTAATAAGAAACCATTGTAAGTCTCTAAAAGTTTTGGGACGGCATCATGAGGCTCTAGACCTGAACCGGCTTCAAGGGCATCGTAGATTGCATTCTTGTGGTTTTCCTCAACATTGAAATTGTAGAGCATGTACAGGTAATTGTATTGAAGAAAATAGGACAGGGAAAAATTATCATTATCCTTTATGTATTTGGTAATCGTAGGTTCCCAATTCTTGACTTCATCTTGAAGAATCTGAACGGAACTTCTCCATTTTAAGGAAATAAAGGCATCTGCATGATAGATGTCACTCATGAAATCTTCTTTCGGTTTTTCGCACAGTTCTTGCATGAACTTGGTGCCTTTATCGATTCGGTACTGAAAATCGATTTGACCGTTAAACATATTAGTGGTGTACTCTTGAAGCTTGGTGCGCAAATTACCATGAACATAAGGCATGTTCACAATTTTTAAGACGGAGATTACGATAATATCCCATTGAAAATTATCCCATCTTTTTTCCTTGAAAAGGGCACTGAGGTTCTTATAGTCTTCCAGGATATTAGAGATTTGCTGCCACGCCTGGTCTACTTCACCGCCAGCAAGTGGCTGCACATTGGCTTCCTTATAGAAATCAGCTTTGTATTTGTCTACGAATTCATCATCATAATCATCTGCATATACACAGATTTCCCTTAAAACATCATATACCTTATAAGGCTGGCATAATGATATGGGCATTTCAAAATCAAACCAAAGCTCGTTGTTGCTCAAATGAATTTGGGCAAGTGTCAAAGGGTGGAAATTTACTTCGGCGATTTTGCGGTACAGGGCCACTTTGTTGGTAGTCCCGGTAATCTTTAGAAAAGGCGCTTTTACCAAAAATTTATCTTCGGTTATTGTGACCTGTATTTCTGCAGATCCCTGGCCTCTGACAATATCGACTGTGCCGTTGGTATCTTTCCCGGAAAGTATTTCGGGATTGATGTAATTGATGGTTTCTAACAAAGCGGTTCTAAAATCGTTCGCTTCGAAGGCGTCCATAGCTTTGTCCCAATGTGAGACTTCTGTTCTTGGCTCATCGATACCTTGTATGGGCCGCTGAAATCTTGGTAATACGTTTTTCATAAAAAAAGTTTAAGGGTAGTTCAGAAGATTTTAATATTATACTACAACGGGTTAGGGTGTATTTTATTTTTCAATTCTTGCTACCGGGGTTACTGTTCATCGAATATGTTACAAATATTCCATGAACATTGTGTTTTGCAGAGCCTGATTCCCGTGAAATAGTGCTCCCTGAAAACCGGGTTTTCTTATTTGAAGAGTACTTTTGAGCTAGGTACAAATAAAAAAAGGTTGCCGATAGGCAACCTTTTTAACATGTTATATTCCGATTTCAGCGACCCGCGGCAGCGCCATTTGGTTTGGCCCGCTTTAGTTGTCTCTGAATCTTTTTGATGGCCGACTCGATTGATTTTTCGGGTTCGATGATGTTGTGAGCACCCCAAAAATCAGGGTCTGCAAATCCAATGGCCTCATCACTGAGAATGATTGAAGAACTTAATCTGTCCCTGCTTTTCGGGAAAGATTTCATGTTGTTTTTCTTCCAATCGGTCACCGCCATTTCGCAGGTCATGCTATAGACCGAGTTGAAAAGCCTCTTGTCCCAATCTACCTTGAATTCCAATAAAACATTGCTGTAACCGTAGTACCATTTGTCGTTCTTTTCTCGGTAGTCGACGCGATAGGCTACCTCGGTAGGCCAGACATTGGCATTTCTGGGTTTCTTACGAACGAACATTCTCGCCGCTTCATTTTTATCAGTAATATTCAAAGAATAAATCGCACTTGTAAGAATCTTGTTTTCGGCATCGATATATAATTTGCCTTGATATAAAGGCCTTGTAAGATCATCTCGTTGCCTAAAAGCGACAATATAGATAAGCTTGTCATTAACCCGTGTAGAACCATCAAATGCATATACGTAGTCTGAAATCGACTCATCGGCAAAGATGTATTCGGGGTACTTGATCAAATCTATGAACAGGGCATTGAACGGTCCGCCTTGGAGTTTAAGGGCCAACGTGTCCAATCTACTATAATCGGTACTCTTACGTGCCTTGAAAAGTTGAACGGCATCTCGGCGTGAGGTATTGTAAGGTGTTTTGTAAATATTGACCACAGCTTCTGAAAGCGATACATTTCTCCTTCTTTTTTTGATTGTTTCTCGATAAAATGCGGTCATCAAGGTAGGGTCGTCAAAATAATTTTCGCCTTTTCGCTTGAAGGTTTCCCTTACCAACTCCTCTGCATCTTTAGGTACTTCGACATTGACTTCGGAAAGCTTTGTTACAGAGACATTCAGGGAAATCTTACTACCATCGCCATTCAGTTCCGTTAGTGGAATCGTTTTAGAGCCATACCCTAAATAGGAAACCAATATGCTTCCATCAATGACATCAATCGGGATTTTAAGTGCAAATTCACCTTCGGTATTACTGATCGTGCTGATATTGGAATTTATCAAGGCAAGTGTTGTAAAGACCAAGGGTCTTTTGGAATTGCCATCAATGACTTTGCCCTTGTACTCTTTGAACGAGGTCTGCTGATTTTGCAGATCATCCTGAAAAGCATTGGCCGTACCAATGCCTGCAACCAATAATAGCAACAATGTCAAGGTCGTGGCAAGTATGGATTTTTTCGGTAACGCAATTTGTTTTTGTATCATAACAATTG
>QIJL01000261.1 GCA_003232435.1 Flavobacteriales bacterium
TGGCTGGCTGGCTGGCAGACAGGCAGGGATGGAACGAAGATTTCTTCAATTATCCCTTTAGGGAATGGGGAAAATTGGAGAAATCCCTTCAAAATGTGCAACGGGTTACAAGAATCGTTTTAGTGCTATGTACGATCATTTTGCTCTCTTCATCTTGCAAAAAAGAAAACGATACTACTTTTCTAATCGCTCAAGATAGCATCGGAAAATTAAATAGAAAAAGCCTGGCCCGTGACATCGAAATCATCTTCGCTAAAGATTCTATAGTAAAAGATACGGTTGCCTTGAGATTTGGTAACGGGGCTCAAAAAATCAAAATTTACGAAAAAGGCGGAAAACATTTACTGACCCTGACTCCCACCACAGACTCCATTCCCATTATTGAAAATATTCGAATTGAAGACATACGGTATAAAACGGAAAAGGGGATCGGACTACTAAGCACTTTTAAAGACATCGGAGATAATTACACGGTCAAAAAAGTATTTACTTCGACAAACAATGTTGTCATCTTCGTGAAAGAAAGCAATGCATATTTCACGATCGACAAACAAGAACTTCCGTCAAGCCTTCGTTATGCGGCCAGCACAAATATCGAAGCGGTTCAAATTCCCGACAAGGCAAAAATCAAATATTTTATGGTGGGGTGGAATTGAAAACACGCGAATACTAGGTATTTCGATATTTGGCCCTATTTCCTAAAACACAATCTTTATGCTTTTGCGCCCATTCGGTCAATTCAATAAGTTTTTCGAGATAGGAATGCCCGAAATCAGATAACTCGTACTCCACGCGTACGGGTACCTCCGGATACATTGTGCGCTTCAAATAACCATCACCCACCAACTGTTTCAGCCGTTCACTTAGCACCTTGTTCGATATGCCATAGACTTTTTTTTTAAGTCCATTAAACCGTAAAACCGGGTAATATCCCAAATACATGATGATTAAAGTACTCCATTTATCGGATACTACTGCTAGCACATCCCTCACAGGACAAGACAGATCCGCATCTCTCAGGTCGACATGCCCGAACATTTTTTTTAATTTTTTTGCCGACGTAACTTTCTGATTTTCAGTGATAGTTTCTATCTCCATACCTTATCTCCTTTTTGTTACCTTGCAAAACTTCAAAAATGTTTTCTAATTTTGGTTTCTAATAAAGAGTAAGTTACAAAAAGTAACTCAGTTAAAAAAATGATTAATAATAAACTCGAAAGTTTGCTTTTTCCCTATAAAGAAATAATTGGTGCTAGCTATGTTCCTTATAAAAATCATGTACATAGAATTGTCAATTTTACTTTGGAATTAAAAGATGGGATAAAAGCCGATGACGAAGACAAAATTGCAATCGCGGCAGTCTTTCACGACATCGGAATGTGGACGGCCAATTCTTTCGACTATTTAAATCCTTCAATGGCGGAAGCGAACAATTATTTAAGGGAGCATGGAAAAATCGAATGGGTTGAAGAAATAACATTGATGATCGATATGCATCATAAGTTAACCATGTACGATGGCGTATTTACCGACAACGTCGAAGCTTTTCGAAAAGCGGATCTTATCGATCTGACCAAAGGAGTAAAACGATTCGGTCTTTCAAAAAATATTCTTTCGAAGAACTATGAAGAATTTCCCATGGGGGGGTTTCGAAAAATAATCGTTTCCAAATTCCTGAAAAACCTACTAAAAAATCCTTTTAAGCCGTTACCGATGTTCAAAAAATAAAGGATAGGACAATTCCTTTCAAATAAGCACAGATGAAAAAACTACTCAACAAATATATTCCCCTTTTCTATGGATTTTACTTCAACACGCTGGCCGTTTTTTGGAAAAAAAAAGCTGCCAAAAAGGCTTTTGAACTTTTTTGTACCCCAAGAAAAGGAAAGGTTCTAACTCATCAAGAAGATTTCTTGAAGTCGGCTAAGGCAAGTATTATTAAGGCGGGCGGAGTTAATTTTCAGACCTACCATTGGCCAGGAAACAAAGACACTGTATTGTTGCTCCACGGATGGGAGAGCAACAGCTTTCGGTGGCGAAATCTGATTAATTTCTTAAAAAAGGAGGAATTTAACATTATTGCGGTAGACGCCCCTGCCCACGGATATTCCACGAGCAAGACCTTTACGGCCCCGTTATATGTAAAGGGTATAAAACCAGTTGTAGAAAATTATAGGCCTCAGCACATTGTAGCACACTCGATTGGCGGTATGAGTGCCTTGTACCATCAGCACAAATTTATTGAAACCGGCATCGAAAAAATCGTGACCTTAGGAAGTCCCTCGGAGTTTTTGCTTATTGCGAACGCCTACCAAGATTTTCTGAGGCTTAGTAAAAGAGTGATGAACGCCATGGGTGAACATTTTTTCGAATTATTCGGTTTTCAAATGAATGAATTTTCAACTGCCGAATTCGCAAGAAACTTTAGAATAAAAGGACTGTTGATTCACGACGAACAGGATAGAATTACTTCTTTTAGAGGCTCGGAAAAAGTTCATGCCAATTGGAAAAATAGCACATTGATAAAAACAAAAGGTCTTGGACATTCACTACATCAAGAAGAGGTAAATGAGAAAATCATCGATTTTTTGAAGTCATAATAAAAAGGTAATTTTATTTTAAATTGATAGGGAATGAATGACGTTACCCCTTTCCATATTGCGATACCTGTTCACAATTTGGCCGATTGCAGAAAATTCTATCGCGAAGTTCTCAATTGCGAAGAAGGAAGAAGCAGCGACCATTGGGTCGATTTTAATCTATTCGGACACCAATTGGTCATTCATTACAAACCAAAGGTCGAGACGGAAAGTCTTCATCATAATCCCGTTGATGGGCATGATGTACCCGTTCCTCATTACGGAGTGGTTCTACCCTGGGATACTTTTCAGTCTTTTTCAGAGGAATTGAAATCAAAAGGAATCGAATTTATCATTGGACCCTATACTCGTTTTGAGGGGCAAGTGGGTGAACAGGCCACTATGTTCTTTTTAGATCCTGCGGGAAATGCTCTGGAATTCAAGGCGTTTAAAGATATGGGGCAATTGTTTGCCAAGTAACCGCCCGGTCTTTAGCTTTGTTTTAAGAGACTGTTTTGAAATATCTCGATTATTTTCTTACAGTCTCTATGTCTGTCACGTCCTAAAATACGGCTACAGATTAATAATTGAATTTAAGCGGCATATAAGTGCACGTGATTAGGTGTTTTATATTCTAAAGATAAATGTAATCTTTTGTTGTTGTACAATTTGATTGCATTTTTGGCAGCCTTTTTAGCGTGCAATACGCTGGCAAAGGTTTGGTCAAGATAAAACTCATCTTTCAGTATTCCGTTAACCCTTTCGGCAAGGGCATTTTCATAACAATGGTTCTCTTCTGTCATACTGATTTCCATTTTTTTTCTTTTCAGTATTTGGGTGTATATATTGCTACAATACTGTATTCCCCTGTCGGAATGATGTATTATTCCTTTGGTGGGCTTTGCTTGGTAAATGGCTTTATCGAGTGCTCTGACACATCCATTTAGTTCTAGACTATTACTCAGGTCATACCCCACGATTTTCCTTGAATACATGTCCGTAATGAGTGCTAGGTAACAAAATCCGTTTATGGTTCTGATATAGGTTATGTCCGAAGCCCATACTTGATTAGGTCTGTTGATGTTCAAGTCTTTTGTGATATTGTTATACTTATGGAACCGGTGATATGAATTGGTAGTTCTAGAAGAATACCTTTTCCTTCTCACCAGTAGTTCGTTTTCTCTTAGGATTCGGAATAGCTTGTCCCTGCCTATTTTTAGGTGTTGTTTTTGAAAGTCGTTATGTAGCGACTTCATCAGTTTTCTAGTGCCTTCCCTGGGCAGGGTTCTTCTGCTTTTTCGAACAAGCTTAACAACGATTTGTTCTACCTCTTTTTTAGCTAGATAACGTTTGTGGAATTTGTAATAGGCATCTCTTTTTAAAGAGAAAGCATCACAAATAGTCTCGATATTGAACAGTCTTTCTTTTCGATTTTTCGGTGCTGTTTTCATTAGGGCTCGATGTTTAAGTTTTTTTTTAATTCTTGCACATCTTTATATCCTAGGTTTTCAGCAGCTACTTCAAGATAACCGTCATTGACGAGCTTTTCGAGATCCTTTTTGATAAGAAGGCCCTTGAGTTGTTCAAGCTCTTTCCGTAGCGCTTTGATACGGGTTGATTCATCGTCTGTTTGCACGGTTACACGGGTGTTCATTAAATCTTTACGATCATACTTTCTGATCCATACATTGATAGTACTGGATTGTATCCCGTAAGTTAATGCAATTTGTCTTTTGGAATAATTTCCTTTGGTAAGTTCTGCAAGGACCTTGAGTTTGAAGCTCTCGCTATAACGTCTCACATACCCATCATTTTTATACATATACAGTTGTTTTTTGTATGCATATTTCAGGACGGGTCAGTCGATGGCACAACGTTGGGCTACCTATTTCCTGTACCGGCCACCTACTGAAATGGGCTTTCAAAGCCAATAAAGCCAAGCTATGTTCAGAATGTTAATTTGCAAACCATGACACACCGGCGATATTAAAATCTCTATATTTGAAAAATTCAAGTATACTTTTTTTCAATGGACATTACCCCTGAAAAATCAATATGGTATTTTTTTGTAAAAGGAGACATAAATGCCTTTTCCACTCTTTTCAAGGGCTACTACCCCATACTTTATAATTATGGTCTGAAAATTTCGGGCAACACATCTTTAACGGAGGATTGCCTTCAAGATTTTTTCGTTTATCTCTATGACAACAGACAGAATCTAGGTGAGGTAAACAACGTCAGGTCGTATCTTTTTGTGTCTTTTAGACGTTCGATTCTCAAGAAACTGAAAAGGGAGCGGATGTTCACCGATTATGATGAACTGATGGGGAACATTTCAAAGTTTGAGTTTTCGGTAGAGGAGATCACCATACGGCAAGAACTGACTTCACTGAAAAGAACGGTACTCGCCGGTTTGTTGAACAGCTTGTCGATAAGGGAAAAAGAAGCCGTTTACCTAAAATATTACAGTGATTTAAAAACAGACCAAATTTCTGCGGTCATGGGCATATCGTATCAAAGCGTGCTCAACACCTTGCAAAAAGCATTTTTAAAACTTCGAAAAGCCTCTGAATCAGAGGCGATTATGGACATGCTGAAGGGATAATTCCATTTTTTTTCAAAAAAACAGGGTATAAAAATAGTTGTATTGGCTCTTTGTATATGAACCTCTAGTTTATGTACTAGGTAAACGCAACTATGAAAGAAGACAACCAATCTCCTTTAAGCAATCTGTTAAATGATTCGTCATTCAAGAACTGGGCAACAAAAAGCAATAAGAACGATATTGTTTTTTGGAACTCTTGGATCAAGAATAATCCAGATAAAATCGAAACCGCCTATGCGGCCAAAGCAATCATACTGGGCATTTCCTTTAACAAAAACACCCTTGCCGAAGATACGGTCAATGAAAAATTGGATCTAGTGTTAAAACGGATCCAAAAAGACGGTACTGTACAAATAGACAAACCCAAGAAAAATTTTGGCTGGAGCGTAAAAGGGCTGGCCGCCGTAGCTGCCATTGGGCTTGTGCTTGCAGTGCTGACGTTCAATATGTTCGACGCTACCGGTGAAGTCGTACATAGAACGGGTTTTGGAGAGATGATGAACCTAAAATTGTCAGATGGCACTTCGGTCGTATTGAACGGCAACTCCGAGATAAGGTACAATAGTGAAACTCCCCGTAATGTCGACCTTAAGGGGGAAGCGTATTTTAAAGTTGCGCCCAAGCTTTCTACCCACGCCAAATTTTGGGTGAATACCGAAGATTTGCGCATAGAGGTCTATGGCACCCAGTTTCATGTGAACGCACATGATGACAAGACCAATGTTGCCCTAGATGAAGGCTCGATCAACCTATTGCTTAAAAATGGGGTTTCCCAGAAAATGGTCCCCGGTGAACTGGTCTCCTATTCAGGGAAGAGCGATACCATTCTGCATGAAAAGGTAAATAAAGCACTGAACTACGCTTTATGGAGGGAAGGCACCTATACCTTCAACAATGTGAGCCTGTTGGATGTAATGAAATATATTGAACACACCTATGGGGTGTCTTCTGAATTTATGGAAAAATCCCTTGAAGCAAAGACCATTACCGGGGGTATTCCCAATGAGAATCTCGAAATATGTCTTATGGCAATTCAAAAAGCAACAGGAACCAGAATTGTTCAGGAAGATAACAAGCTTTTAATTTTCAACAAATAATACACTACTAACTTAAACGCTAATATGATGAATGGAAAGCAGATTTTTAAGACGCTACTGTCGTTGCTCCTCTTTTTTGGGGTTTCGGAGTCCAGAGCGGAGGAAAACGTAGACGAGTTTGCCGCGGGCAAGACGATTTCCCTAGCTGATTTTTTGACAGATCTAAGTGAAAAGCACGAAGTGTTTTTTACCTATAATCCGAATTTACTGACAGGGACAAATTTAAACCCTAAAGAATATGAATATCGCAAGCTAGACAGGATCATTGATAAATTGGAGAAAAAAACCAATTTTGATTTCGAGTACCTGGGCAATAAGTATTATGTGGTCTATTACAGGAAAGTAAATAAATTAGACCTTGCTAAGGTCGATACCGTCGGAGGCACCGATTTCGCCATACCCAATACAACGCTGGTTGTTCAACAAGAAGTGAGCGGGCAAATATTGGATGATAGCGGACAACCGTTACCAGGGGCTTCGATAGTTATAAAAGGCACAGCGACCGGTACTACAACAGACTTTGATGGTAATTTTGCCATTGATGCCTCAGATGGTGATACCTTGATAGTTTCCTATATCGGTTATGAGACCAAAGAGGTCGTGGTAAGTGGCAGCACGATGAATGTTACACTTAACTCCGGTGTCGCATTGGAAGAAGTTGTAATCGTGGGTTCACGTAACCCGAACAGAACATCTACCGATACGGCAGTACCGGTCGATATTATTGATATGAAGGAACTAACGGCCCACGGCCCACAGGTTTCGGTCAATGAGATATTAAACTATGTGGCACCTTCCTTTACCTCGCAATCCCAAACGGTTTCAGATGGTACCGACCATATTGACCCGGCCGCGTTGAGAGGGCTGGGACCCGATCAGGTATTGGTGCTCATCAATGGAAAAAGAAGGCACAACACCTCATTGCTGAATATAAACGGTACGGTAGGTGCGGGTAGTGTCGGTACCGATATGAACGCAATTCCTGCCGCTGCAATACAGCGTATCGAAGTATTGAGAGATGGTGCCGCTGCACAATACGGTTCCGATGCCATTGCAGGTGTGATAAACATCGTATTGAAAAAAGCAACGGGCGAATTGGATCTTACGGTTACCACCGGGGCCAACATATCATCAAAAAGTAATTTCCAAGATGGTGGAATGGACGGTGAAAAAATTCAAATAGATGCCAACTACGGATTGGCATTGGGAGACAAAGGCGGATTTATAAACTTTACGGGATCGGTCGCTACAAGAGAACAGGCCTTAAGAAATGCAACTAACCTAGAGCAGATCTACGATGTAGCCAATGCAGTCGAGAACGCTTATACAACTGCAAACCCCGGTACGCCCATTTCAGATATGACGGCTGCGGATTACCAGACAGGCGCGGGCTTGTTGGGCACGAACTATATCAATGCTGCCGATCAAACAGCGATCGCCGCATTGGACCTATCCATGACCGATGGTGTTTTGAACACCCCAGGGGATCTTGGTCTGCTCAGCGATTTATTGCCAAATGGCGGTACGGGCGAATTTGGTACCTACCAAGAGCTGGACGATGCGCAGTTTGCCGCCAGGGGCCTGGAAAGAAATGACTTTAGATTTAGGGTCGGTACTTCCAAACTAAGGGAGGGTAAATTTTTCACAAACTTATCCTTGCCCGTTTCCGATGCTGCAGAACTTTATGCTTTTGGGGGAATAGGCTATCGACAAGGTCTGGGCTTTGGATTTCTAAGAGAGCCATGGAGGCCAAAGTCCAATGTTGCTTCCAATCCAAACGGATTTTTGCCGGGTATTCAATCAGATATTTTGGATCAATCCATCGCCGTGGGCATAAAAGGAGAGACAGGTGGCGGTTGGTTAGTGGATTTTTCCAATAATTTTGGCAGCAACTCCTTTGCCTTCACGGTCATAAACTCAGCCAATGCAAGTTTAGGGGCCGGATCACCTTCCACATTTGATGCTGGATCGTTCAGATTTAGCCAAAACACCACCAATTTGGATTTCAGCAAATTTCATGAAAACGTAATGTCTGGTCTAAACCTTGCGTTCGGAGCGGAATACAGAGTCGATAATTTTCAGATTTTTGAAGGAAAGGAAGATTCGTATGCGACCTATGACAACAACGGGATACCAACAGTTGGTGGTATAGGTGGTGCAACAAATGCACTTGGGGAATCACTTGACGGGGCTGCCCAAGTATTTGGAGGGTTTACGCCCCAAAACGCCACTAACAAATTTAGAAACAGTATCGGGGCCTATATTGATATTGAAGCTGATATTACCGATGCGTTTTTAGTGAGCTTGGCGACCCGTTTTGAAAGCTTTTCGGATTTTGGGGAAACCTTTAACTACAAATTGGCGACCAGATATAAGCTATCCGATAACTTTTCATTGCGAGGTGCCATAAATACCGGGTTCAGGGCACCGTCATTGCACCAGCAGTTCTTTAGTAGGACCAGTACGATCTTTGATGCCAACGGAATAGCGCAAGAAGAAGGTTTGTTTACCAATGATAGCCAAGCGGCTAAATTATTGGGTATAGGGGAACTTAAAGAGGAGACCTCTCAAAGTGCAAGTTTAGGCTTTACAGGAAAAATGGGGGGCTTTACCGTTACCGTTGACGCATATCAAATTACGATCGACGATAGAATAGTGCTATCTGGCGCATTCGATGATGGTGGTGATCCAACGTTGGTATCAATATTCAATGCTGCGGGAGCGGGAAAAGCACGTTTTTTGGCAAATGCGATAGACACCAAAAACCAAGGTATCGACATTGTGGCCGGGTATAAGACCAATCTGGGCAGTTTTAGGTTTGACAATAGCTTGGCGGCAACATTTTCAAGAACAGAGGTCACCAATGTCAATGTGCCGACCCTGATCGCCAATGCTGGGTTGAGCGGAAGCTTTTTCGACGGGCAGGAAGAGGCGTTTTTAACGCTTGCACAGCCAAGGACCAAGTTGAACTTGACACACACATTGTCAAATGACAAATGGACGTTCTTGTTAAGAAACGTACTCTTTGGGGAGGTTACCGATCCAGACGAGTTTTCCGGTCAAGCTAGGGTAGAAGGTGCAACAGTTAACGATGATGCTGTTTATGGTTCAAAAATCGTTACGGATTTTACCATATCGAACAACTTATCTGAAAGCACGACCATCACGATCGGTGCCAATAACCTATTGGATGTTTACCCAGACGATAATAGGCCCGGAAGCCAATCGAATGCATCTTTTCCATATTCAAGAAGAACTTCGCAATTCGGGTTTATGGGAAGATACGTATTCGCTAGATTGAGCTTTAGCCTAAAGTAGACAATATAGTTTGAGTTGGTTTGAAGGGGAAGATCGTACCGCTAAGGATCTTCCCTTTTTTTACTTTCAGGAGTAAGCCTGGTTTATGGAATATTGGTCATATAAAAATGTCGCTAACTGGATTTTAGCGGTATTTTTTTACGTTCAAGCTTGATTTTTTGATCGACACCCGTTTACGATCTGGTTTTGGTATGGTTTGGGGCCAGGTATCCCCCATGATTCTACTTTTTAATTGTTGTTCAGGCGGCTTGTTGTAGTGTCTTGGCCATTCGCCTTCCTATTTCAAGGGCATTGGCGGTATGTATGCCGAAGAATATCCACAACGCCTCGGTTTCTTTGGTTCTCGCCTTGATTTTCTTGAGGTGATAATGTTCTTTTTCTTTACCAAAGCTTCCTTCTAAACGAGTAGCACGTTCTTTAGTAATCATAGCGGCCATTTGTTTACGCTGTTTTTCGTGTTTACCGGCCCTTCCTTTTCTTTTGAAATCGGTTCTGATACTATATTTGGTGGCGAACCTTCTGTTCTTATTAGTAGCGTATATGGCATCTGCCCCAGCCAGTTTTGTTTTAGTTCTTGTAAGGCGTTGCGCTTTGAAGATGGTGTCTTGAAAACGATTGCCTTCATGGAAGGCATTGAAGTTTAAATGTTCTATGAAGTTGATGCCATCAACCTGATACTTATTGACTTTGGCACCGAACTCAACGGCCTTGATTTCTTTGCCACGAACAATCGGGCGAAGATAGTCCTTGCCGATACTTACGATACGGTCCTTGGGTCTTTCGCCCGTGTGGAATATTTGGTGTTGTTGCTCATATATTTTTTTGATGGTAGCTCTACGTTGATAGTATTTTTTAGGCATTTGAAGCTTATATGCCTTTTCTAATTTAGAAAGTTCACCTTCGATTTTATCGAGAAGCAGGAGAAGGCTGCGATCAAGACCTTTGCGTTTTGATCTGGTCTTGCGTCGCATTTTGCTATAGGATATATAGCGCCTTTTCCATTTCAGGTATTTGGTCCGGGGTGTTTTAATGCCCAAGGCTTTACAGATAGCTTTTAGTTGACGGTAGGACCACTCTGCCGATTCCCACAAAAGCTTCTCGTTGGTAGGGTATCTTAGCTCGCTCTCATAACAGGTTGCATCCATCACTATACTGTGCTTATCTGAGATATGTACCGACCAAGAATCGAACAACACTTGCTGGACTTTATCTATATGGAGCTTATTGGCAAGTTCACAACGAATCTCGCTAACGATCTTGTAATTGGTAAGGCGCTGACTGCCTAGATGGATGCCACAAAAAAATTGATGATCAATATTCCCATTGAGCTGCTCGACCAAACGTTTGTCAGAACAACCAGCATAATGTTTAAGAAACATCAAGGCAAGTTTACCTTGAGGAGCAAATATCGAAACCGGGCCTTTTTCATATTCATTTAGATCAAAAGTATGCGCCAGAGTATCCCAAGGTATAGCGGAATATATTTTACCAAGGCCGCCCTCTAAAAAACGATTGAAGAAAAGTTCGAACTCCTCTGTCTGAGATGTGAAAGAAAATCTGTGTTGAAAATTGTCAAATCTGCGTATCTTGGTCATACATATTTTAGATAATACCCCGTTTTTAGAGCTGAAGACTCATATTCGGGGTTTGTTTTACCTAAAAATACAAATTAATAGTCTGAATATCAAGTGTTTAAACTACTTCTGAAAGTGCCTTTTTATGTGCGCTGTTTTGTGTCGACTCGATTTTTTTCTCCGCTTAGCCCTCTCGGTTAACTCGGTACGCCGTTGGTCGCACCTGTTCGCTCTTGGCGGATAACTTGTGGTAGCCGGGCATTTTTTTCGCCGAGGGAATCGA
>QIJL01000326.1 GCA_003232435.1 Flavobacteriales bacterium
GATAATCCCAACTTTTTGAAATTGGATATTCCGACCAGTGTCTTGAATTTGGAGGGAGCGGATTTGACAGATGCACAACGTGACGCATTGGAATCGTTCCAAAAATTGAACATTTTGGCGTTCAAAAAAACAAACGACAATGTTGCCGCCTACAATGCCGAAAAAGAAAATGTAAAAACTATTTTAAAGAATGACAAGTTCAATGAATTAATGAAGGTCAGCACGGGTATGGGCAAGGCAAGCGTTCAATATATCGGCGACGATGACGCAATCGATGAGGTGGTCATCTTTGGAAGCAGTGATGATAAAGGCTTTGCACTTGTTCGCGTTCTTGGCGACGATATGAATCCCGCACATTTAATGGAACTGATAAAAGCAATAGAAAAGTCCGACTATAAAGGTAAAGGTTTCGAACAATTGGAAGGTTTTTTGAAGTAAAAAAAGACTAACTCAAATTACTCCCCTGTAAAGAACTGATTTTTACAGGGCTTTTTGTTACCCGAAAGTAAAGAAAACCGCCCTATACCATAATTTTATTTAATTTTTTAAAAGCTTCTTCATATATTGAAAGCTTAACTATAAACAAGAACAATATTATGGAAGATGCACAATTATGGATAAACAAGGGAATTGATTTTGCCGTCGAATTCGGGCCAAAACTCATTGGCGCCTTATTAATTTACATTATCGGGTCGTGGGTAATCAAAAAGCTCATGAAACTTCTTAGGAAGGGCATGACCTCTAAGGAGTACGATAAATCGCTACAAAAATTTCTTTTGAGCCTGGCCAAATGGGCATTGACAATTTTCCTTATAATCACGGTAATTTCTATGTTAGGTGTCGAAACTACGAGTTTTGCGGCACTTATCGCAGCAGCTGGTCTAGCTATCGGCCTCGCTTTACAAGGTTCACTTTCTAATTTTGCCGGAGGTGTACTTCTTATAATTTTCAAGCCTTATAAGATAGGTGACTTAATTGAGGCCCAAGACTCTTTAGGTGTTGTCAAAGAAATTGAGATTTTTACCACTAAATTGGTCACTCCTGACAATAAGCTGGCTATTATACCTAACGGTGCCATGGCAAATGGTAATATTACCAATTATACTGCGGAAGGTAAAATTCGAGTGGATACCGTAGTCGGAGTTGGTTACGCTGAAAATATCAAGAAGACCAAGGAAGTTTTGATGGGGGTTCTTACTTCCAATCCAAAAGTTCTACAAGACCCTGCGCCTTCTGTGAATGTTTGTGAATTGGCCGATAGCTCGATAAATTTTGCCGTACGCCCTTATTGCCGTCCTGAAGATTATTGGGATGTATATTTCGGAACGATCGAAAACACGAAATTAGCCTTGGATGCAGCGAATATCGAAATTCCTTATCCGCACGCCGTGGAAATTCAAAAACAAGGGTAGACCGCTATATTGTCATTCCGAGAGTGGAGTTTTAAAAAAAAACCAGCGTATGAAAATGACATATATTAGAACATATAAACAAGAGCCGCAAATCTGATTTACAATTACCTGTAATTCAACTGTTTATCTCTCTGCTTAGTACGAAAAGATTCCTCCTTTGTCGGAATGACAAATTCGGATTATATCCCCGTATAGTTGCGAGGGGTAATTGCTTTCAACTCTGTTTTTATGGCATCGGAAACTTCCAGAGTATCTATAAATCCTGAAATCGATTGTTGGTCGGTTTTTTCGTTTGTCCGGGTCAGGCCTTTCAAAGCTTCATACGGATTCGGATAACCTTCACGTCTCAGAATTGTTTGAATGGCTTCGGCCACAACGGCCCAATTGTTTTCAAGATCCTGCTCGAACTTTTCTTTGTTCAGCAATAATTTATTCAATCCTTTCAGGGTAGATCGAAAAGCGATCAAGGTATGTGCAAAAGGTACACCTACATTTCGCAGTACGGTGCTGTCGGTCAAATCACGCTGCAATCTCGATATAGGTAACTTGGCTGATAAGTGTTCGAATATAGCGTTCGCGATTCCTAAATTTCCTTCTGAATTCTCAAAATCAATCGGGTTCACTTTGTGGGGCATCGCCGATGAACCGATTTCTCCTTTTTTGATTTTTTGCTTGAAATAATCCATCGAAACATAGGTCCAGAAATCCATATTAAGATCTAAGATAATTGTGTTGATGCGTTTCATACAATCGAACAATGCCGCCATATGATCATAATGTTCAATCTGAGTAGTGGGAAAAGAATGGTGCAACCCTAATTTTTCCTGTACGAACTTTTGACCAAAGGCTTTCCAATTGATAGAACCATAGGCAACTTTGTGCGCATTGTAATTTCCTGTCGCTCCACCAAATTTCGCGGCACTGGGTATATCGTTCAATAGATTGAATTGTTCTTTTAGACGTACAACAAAAACCTCGATTTCTTTGCCCAGTCGAGTAGGTGAAGCAGGCTGTCCGTGGGTACGTGCCAACATGGGTATTTCAGCCCACTCGGCAACCAATTCTTCCAGCTTTTCGAGCAGTTGAAAATATTGGGGCACGTAAACCTCGTTCATGGCTTCCTTAATGGATAAAGGGATTGCCGTATTGTTAATATCCTGAGAGGTAAGACCAAAATGAATGAATTCCTTAAAAGCATCCAGTCCTAAGACATCGAACTTCTTTTTGATAAAGTACTCGACGGCCTTTACATCGTGATTGGTTGTTTGCTCCAACTCTTTGATTTCCAGCGCATCATCGGTATCGAAGTTTGAATAAATTTCTCGAAGGGTGTTGAACTTTGAATTGTCGAACCCTTGTAATTGCTGAAGAGGAATCTCGCATAACGCAATAAAATACTCTATCTCGACCTTTACCCGATATTTGATAAGGGCTTTCTCTGAAAAGAATGGCGCGAGGTTTTCGACTTTATTTCTATACCGCCCGTCTATCGGCGAAATGGCGTTCAACTGGTTCAATGACATTGGCTTATGGGCTTGATTTCAAAGGTGTAAAGATACCCATTAACATGGGAGTTTAGAAGTTTATGGGTTTAGAAGTTTATGGGTTAGTGGGTTTAGGAGTTCATAGTTTAGGAATTTAGAAGTTCAAAGAGTATTTTCAATTACTGCTTACTTATTCAGCTTTGCCAAGACCCTTCTCGCTCGTGCTTTATAGGCAGCGCTTCCGGAAGCATAATTTTGCCCTATGACCATTTTAAGTTCAGGGTGGATCCATTCAAAATCCCTTCCCAATAAATAAAGACAGGTCATTGAATGTGCTTTGGGGGCAACATTGTGTAGACCGATCAACCAATCAAAACAAGCCGTAGCGATTCGCTCCAATTGAACGGTCGTCAATATTTTTTTTGATTCTGTTTCTTTTTTTGAATAGTAGTCCGACATGAGCAACTCACACATTTTGGCCATAGGTCTAATACCTTGCTCTCGATTTATCAAGTGCAGGTTTGTAGTAAATGCTTCAACATACGGTAGCAATAATGAAACATTTTGTTTTATGGTGTATTCGACGACCCATATGGCCTTATCGGAAATTGCGGAATGTTTTTCAAAAGCTATTTCCAATAAAAGAGGAATCATTTCAGGTCTGTTCAAGGCCATATCCGCCATTTCCCCCCTTTTTTCACGGGTATGGTTAACATAGTCCAACTTTTGCAGGAGTTCGCTTTTTGTCATAAAAATCGTATTTTAGTCGAACCTCAAATTCAGAACTTAATTAGTTTATTATATGAAACTACTCAAATTTTTTTTTTTGGCGCTACTGCTGATTTTTGTCATCATGCAATTCTTCCGCCCAGATAAGAATATAACCCAAGGAGACCATACCGTAGACTTTATTGCCGAGACCAAGCCACCTGTTGAGGTAAAGACAATTTTAGAACACTCGTGCTACGATTGCCACAGTAACAATACCGTTTATCCTTGGTACAATAATGTGGCCCCCATTTCTTTTTGGCTGGCCGATCATATAAAAGATGGAAAAGGACATCTTAATTTTTCGGAATGGAATACCTATGATGCCAAAAAGAAGGACCATAAATTAGAGGAAGTCGAAGAAATGATTTCAGAAGGCGAAATGCCCCTAAACGAATACACTTGGACTCATGAAGAGGCCAGGCTTACCGAAGAGCAAAGGAATGCAATAGTCGAATGGGCAAAAAAAACTAGGTTGCTCTATCAAGCAGATCTGCAACCAGAGTAGGCACCCCTACAGTAGCTGATTCCGCTATGACGGTCAATTTTTCGAAATCTTTTTGTGTGACACTTGGTTTGGGGTCGATAAAATAAATCGGTATGTCGTGCGCGGCCTCGTGGATCAGCCCTGCAGCCGGATATACTTGCATCGAAGTCCCGATAATGATTAAAATATTGGCCATGGCAGTAATTTCAATAGCTTTTTCCAATAATGGAACCTGCTCGCCGAACCAAACGATATGCGGTCGCAATTGGTGGCCATCTTCACTTAAATGTCCAAGATTAAGGTCTGTGCACCAGTCAAGAACCATATTCTGATTCTTTGTACATCGCACCTTCAGCAGCTCTCCGTGCAGATGCAAAACGTTGTTGCTTCGCGCCCTTTCATGCAGGTCATCAACGTTCTGGGTAATGATCGATACTTCAAAATATTCTTCTAAGCTTACTAATGCCTCGTGGGCTTTATTGGGCGAAACGGTCAGAAGTTGCCTTCGCCTTTGGTTATAAAAATCAAGAACAAGTTCAGGATTATGTACAAAACCCTGCGGAGAGGCGACTTCCATAACATCATGACCTTCCCAAAGGCCATCGGCATCCCTAAACGTTTTTATTCCACTTTCCGCACTTATTCCGGCACCGGTTAGCGCAACGATTTTTTTCATATCCTTAAAAATAGACTTTTTATTATATTCGGTTCATGGTTGATCTTCGACTTCTTGAATATTTAGAGAGTTTTATTACCCTTGAAAGGAGAGAGCGTTTTGTCCAGGTTCTAGAGGAAAGAACAAAGTACATAACGGTCGCCATTGAAGATGTTTTTCAATTACACAACACCAGTGCGGTAATACGAAGTTGTGAAGTATTCGGTATTCAGGAAGCCCACATTATCGAAGATAGGTTCGGTAAACGGTTGGACAAAAATATTGCCATGGGCGCCGAACAATGGGTTGATATAAAAAGACACTCAAGTACCGAAGATTGTTTGGAGGAACTTCGACAAGATGGATACCAAATTATAGCTACTACGCCCCATAACGATTCTTGTTTCCTTCAAAATTTTAAGTTGAAAAAAAAGACTGCGCTATTCTTTGGTACTGAAAAAGAAGGATTGAGCCAAGAGGTCTTGAATAGTGCCAATGGATTTCTAAAAATACCGATGGTCGGTTTTACGGAGAGTTTGAATATCTCGGTCTCGGCGGCAATCATATTACAACATTTACGATTGCAACTTGATAGCTCTGAAGTACAATGGCATCTTACAGACGATGAGAAGTTAGAAAAGCTTCTTGACTGGACCAAAAAGTCAATAAAGAGCATCGATGATATTTTGGAAAGATATCACCTGGACAAATAACTTTTTTTGCTACATTTATGAAATGGTTCTCGATATTGAGATTAGTATAAATGAATTTGGCGGATTTATCATAGGGTGGTTCCCGAGCGATCGCACCAAGAGTGCGCCACGGGCTCATTGGCACAACATGAAATGTATAAACCTAGTTTGACCGATGGGGCACTCATTTATTTCTCTTGTAAGGATATTACCAATGAGTTGGATAGGATAGAGGGAGCCGGAGGCGAAATTATGCAACCAAAGACTAAAATCGGCGAAGGGTATGGTTTTATAGCTTTTATGAAAGATTCCGAAGGCGACCGGTTAGCCCTGCACTCCAATCGATAAGTCATTTATTTCTCATTGAAAAACCACCGTCTTTGACGGTGGTCATGCCCGCCTGAACCGGCAGGGCAGGTCTGAAAACCAAAGCCACCGTTTTTAACGGTGGGTTTTTACTGGGCCAATTCTAAAAGGGCGATATTGTTATCATTTTCTAAAATGACCTTTCCCTTATCAACGACAACTTGCGTATCGGAATATGTGTCATAGAGTTTTGTGCCATCTCCAAAAAAACCTTTGACCCAAAGTGATTTTTTCCCCTTTGGCAAATCAAGGCCCACAACGACTTTGTCCTTGAAGTCGCCATCGATATAGGTTCTACTAAAAACATATGGTTTTTTTGCCAGTCTTTTGTGCCGACCAGCACCAATTGCAAGGTGATTGTTTCTGAATTTCCCTAGTTTTTGCCAATGAGAAAGTATCTTCTTTGTTTCAGGTAGACTGTCTAAATCTTCCCAGTTCATGAAAGAACGCAAAGTTGCATCGCCATGGGCGCCTTCTATGGTAAGGTCCCTAGCAGTTTCATCACCATAATAGATTTGAGAAGCACCAGGGGTCAACAATAAATAGTTGGCCGTAATGTAAGGTTTACTACGGTTCTGGTCGAAGGGCTGCCCATCATCGTGTGAGGTCATGTAATTCAAAACGGATTTACCCTTCAATTCGTTATGTAAAATATCGCTGTATTTTTTAAATACCCGATCGTAGCCTTTTTCAGTGTCAGATTTAAGTTCGAAGTTGATAAGGCTTTTGAATCCGTGGTCGAAATAGTCGACTTTTTTATCTCCGAAATCATAATTCCTACCGTCGGAAATGTTGTAGCCATAGACTTCCCCAGCCATAAAAAAAAGATTGTCATCAAGAACTGCATCAGGATTTTTTTTCTTCCAAGTAGAAAATGCGTAGGAGGCCTCTTTGTAAAGCTCGGTCCAAGAACGCTCATCAGAATGTTTTACCGTATCGACGCGGTACCCATCAATCCCAAAATCGTTGATATAATCAGTAAGCCACTTGATGATATAAAATCTGGGCGCTCGGGGATAACCCGTTCGCTCAAAAAATAATTGTAATTCATCTAATTCTTGACTCAGACGACCTTCGGCCTTCCATTTTGCCAAGAGTGCATCGGGTAATTCTACGGCCTTATCTGATTCGGTGAGTATATCAGGAAGGTTCGCAAGCTGACAAGAAGTATTTGTTTCATAATTGGTGAATTCGCAAATGGGCATTGTACGAACCCATTCTTCGGGCCATACGGGATCCTTTTTTGTAATTGGGCCTGTATGGTTTAAAACAGCGTCCATAAGCACTCGAATGCCTTTTTTGTGGGCAGTTTTCACTAAAGCCTCAAGTTCCTCACGGGTTCCGAAATTCGGATCCAAAGCGGTCCAATCTTTGGTCCAATAGCCGTGGTAACCATGTGTGGTGGAGATTCCTTCGTCTACAGATCCGTGAATTTGTTCCACTATTGGTGTAAACCAAATGGCATTGATTCCTAAATCGGTAAAATAGCCTTCATTTATTTTTTGGGTAATGCCCACAATATCTCCACCCATAAATCCGCGTAAAACAGCGGTCGAGTCTTTGCGTTCAAAATTTATGTCGTTGGTTTTATCACCGTTATTGAAACGATCGGTAAGTAAGAAATATACATTGGCACCTTCCCAGACGAAAGGGGCTTTTTTTTCAGGTTCAATTACAGAATCTTTAACTAATGCAGTCTCTTTGACCGGTTCTCTTTTTTGTTGCTTACAACTAAAAAACAAAGTGAACATTGCAAGGGCAACCAGAAGTTTCTTCATGTGCATCTATTTTGGCTAAAGCTATAAAATGATGCTGGGAATAGAAAATTTATTTTTTGCGATTCAAGACCTTAAAATCCTCGTAACAACTACTGATGGCATCCAATATTTGAAGATCGTTTGCTGTGGCAATAAAAGATTTGGAATAGTTGCAATTATTTAAAATATCTTCAATATCTAATTTCTCCATGTGCAATAGCTCGATCAGTGTTTCACGGTCGAATTTTGTCGCCATGAGGTCCCTTATTTGGTCATCTGCTTTTACCAATCTCAACTTACGCATTTGATTGGGTTTTCTACCAAAAAGATTTCGAAGTTGATCGGCCGGGTTCAGGATCGCACCCAATACCCTAGTTACTGCGCTCGGACTTCTATTTCCGGCTTCATAGCTAACTGGTAATCCTGAAATACTATATTGATAGGCATTGTTTATAGGAATATTTTTAACATCGATTTCGAGATAACCTGTGAGTTGATAAGGCTTAACGATAACTTCTTCTAAAGCATAGGCAAGTTCGGTCAAGGAAATTTTGGTGTCCTTGAACTTAAACATGTCATTGGTGATTCGAATCTTTTGCGATTTGAATCCTAAAAAGGAAAAATATAGTGTGTCGTTGACAGCTGCCTCAATTGTGAACTCACCGTCTTCATTGGTTATGGTACCGATAACTTGGTTGAGATTCACGATATGAACCGATTCCATTGCAGATTCGTCCTGAGCATTTACAACAATTGCCTTGAACTCTTTCAGTTCTTGCTCGTCTTCACTTTCTTGCGAAAAGGATAAAATTGCAAAAAGGAGGCAAATAAGAAGTAGGTATCTCTCCATTAAAAATTAACTGTTTTGGAGTGCTAAACAAACAAAAAAAAAGTATTCCATCGTATTTTTAATAAACAATTAACTACAAACACCTAATAGAAGCCGCTTTTTTTCTTGCTGTTACTTCTTCTTTTTCCTGAGTTGGCCGCGCCGCCTTTGGAGAAACTACCACGGTCTTTTCTTCTTGAGCCGGTACTACGACCAGAACCTCCGCCTGAACCACCTCGGTCTCTTCGACGGCCTTTATTTCTTCCTCCTCGGCCACCACCTTCAGGGCTTTTAGACACTTCTACGTTGATGAATCTTCCGTTTTCCTTAAAGTCTGAAAAGAATTCTAAAATAGAATCGGTGTGTGCGGCTTCCGTGTTAAAAAAGGAAAACGAATCTTTGGTGTCGACCCTGAAAACATCATCGCGACCCAAACTCAATTTGTCCTTAAGGAAATCCTTTAAAGACATCCAGTCATAACCATCTTTTTCCCCAACATTGATAAAGTATCGCACCGAACCATCTGAGGATCCTCTTTCGCTGCGACCTCTATCGCCCCTACTTTCACCACGATCCGAAGAACCGGTAGTATTCAAGTCTTTCGATTTGCTATAATAATTGGAGAATCGGGTAAATTCTACCGATACTATTTTTTTGATGAGTTCATCACGATCGATTCCATCCAGCACATCGTTAATTGCCGGAAGGTAATTCTCGACATCTTTGTTTATTTCGGTATCCTTGATTTTGTTGGCCAAATGATACAGCTGAACCTCGCAGATTTCGATACCAGTCGGAATCTTTTTACTGATAAAGTCTTGCTTTATCTTTTTCTCGATGGCGCGTATTTTTCTCATTTCACTGCGCGTAACGATAACCATTGAGATTCCAGATTTACCCGCGCGACCTGTACGCCCACTTCGGTGGGTATAAGTCTCGATTTCATCGGAAAGTTGATAGTTGATTACGTGTGTAATATCATCGACATCGATTCCACGGGCAGCTACATCGGTAGCGACCAACATTTGAATCTGTTTTTTACGGAAGGAACCCATAACCAAATCCCGTTGGCTCTGGCTGAGATCCCCGTGGAGTGCGCCCGCATTGTATCCGTCTTCAATCAGTTTTTCAGCAACTCTTTGCGTGTCTCTTTTTGTTCTACAAAAAACCAAGGAAAAAATATCCGGGTTTGCATCGGCCAATCTTTTTAAGGCTGGATAACGATCTCGCCCACCTACGACATAATATTCATGCTGAACCGTGTCAACTCCAGAGTTTTTCACACCCACGGTTATTTCTTGTGGGTCGTGCATGAATTTTTTTGCAATAATAGCAACTTCCTTGGGCATCGTTGCGGAGAAAAGCCAGATTGACTTTTCATTGGGCGTTCCCGAGAGAATATCTTTGATATCCTCAAAAAAGCCCATATTCAACATTTCATCTGCCTCATCTAAAATACAATAGTCGATTTTAGAAATATCGACCAGACGTCTACCGATCATGTCTTTCATTCGACCGGGGGTAGCGACAATGATCTGCGCCCCTCGTTTTATCTGTTTGGCCTGCTCGGTAATGCTCGCTCCTCCATAAATGGCTACCGTATTCAGGCCCTTTTCATATTTTGAATAAGACTTCATCTCGTTGGTAATCTGCAAACAAAGTTCTCGGGTAGGAGAGAGGATCAACCCTTGGGTCGTTCGACTTTTTGTATCCAGTTTTTGGATCAACGGAAAACCAAAAGCGGCAGTTTTACCTGTTCCGGTTTGTGCGAGGGCGACCAAGTCGGTCTCGCCTTCCAATAAAATCGGGATTGCTTTTTGCTGTACTTCCGATGGGGTCTCAAAACCCATGTCGGCAACAGCGTCTAGTAGGGACTGTTGTAGCCCTAGCGCTTCGAATTTCTTCATTCTATGTCACACTTAATCGCAAATATGTGTGTTGCATAGAGCGATTATCGCGTATAACCTATTATACTCAGCGCAACACCTGCCATACCGGCGGCGGTTTATAAAGGCGCAAAGATACTGTTTATTCTCTAAACGGCTATAAATAGGTGGTTTGTAGTTTGGTTATCAATTTTTGAAGCGCCTTGCCACGATGGCTGATTTTGTTCTTTGTTTCTATCGGAAGTTGTGCAAAGGTCTGTTCATGGTCATCCGGTCTGAAAATAGGATCATAGCCAAAACCTTCAGCACCGAGTTTTTGTTTTGTAATGCTTCCTTCGATAATCCCTTCGAATATGTGATTTTCTTGCAAAAGGTTTAACGCGATGATGGTCTTGAAATGAGCTGAGCGATTTTCTTCGTTCTGTAACGCTTCCAGAAGTTTGTCCATATTATCATCGGCATTTTTCTGTTCGCCCGCATAGCGTGCCGAGTAGACGCCCGGTTCTCCGTTTAATCTATCTACAAAGAGTCCGGTATCGTCCGCAAAGCAAGGTATTCCGTAACGTTCGGTCACGAAATCGGCTTTCAGTTTTGCATTTCCTTCCAAGGTTTCCGATGTTTCGGGAATTTCTTCGGTGCAACCGATATCATCCAAAGAAAGTAAAGTGATATGCTTGTAATTTATTAGGATTATGGGTTGCAAAAACGAGCTCCATTTCGAGAAATTTTAAACTGTTGACGAAAATAATGAATTTAATTCCTTGTATTTTTATGGGATGAAAATTAAGATTCCACCACCTATTGTCGCTTGGATATTTGCCGGACTAATGTATTTACTTGATAGATTTCTACCGGTTGGCAATTTTGACTTTTATGGCAGGGATTATTTGATGTACGCCTTGTTATTTTTTGGAGGGGTAATATTATTTGTTTCAATGGCCCATTTTTTCATAAAGAAGACTACTTTGAATCCGTTTTCCCCATCAAAAGCTTCCCGACTCGTGACAAGCGGATTATATAAACTCTCTAGAAACCCAATGTATCTTGCCCTGTTGCTGTTTTTGCTTGCCTTTGGCCTTTGGCTCGGCAATGCATTCAATGTGCTACTCGCTGCCGGATTTGTCTCATATATGAACCGATTTCAGATTTCTCACGAAGAAAAGGCGCTTACTAAGTTGTTTGGAAAAGAGTTTGAACTCTATTGTAAAAGTGTAAGACGTTGGTTTTGAGTTGAATGTAAGTTCAAAAATCAAATAGAAGCCTTTTTGCTTATAATATTGAATTATAAGTTGTTATGCTTATAAATATTATTTATTAGCTTTTTAGCTTATATTTTTATATATTAGCACTTTAGCTTATATGTATGGAAGCAATTATAACAGGTGATATCGTTAATTCTGAAAATTATCAGGCTTCAGAATGGCTTGAAATTTTAAAGAATTATTTTTCTGAATTGGGTGAATCTCCCTCCGACTGGGAAATTTACCGCGGTGATGAGTTTCAGCTTCGAGTACCCTTAGAAAACGCTCTTGAAGTAGCGATACATATCAAGGCATTGCTAAAGTCTACCAAAGGCCTCGATGTCAGAATGGGCATCGGTATCGGTGAAGTGACTTTCGTTGGTGTGGGGGTAAGTGAATCGAACGGCCCGGCATATCGACTATCCGGTAGATCTTTCGAGGCGCTAAAAGAAAAGAAAATAAATTTAACCATAGCAACTGGCGATAAATCTTATGATCGAACATTGAACCTCGTGATAAAATTGGCACTTGATTTTATAGATGATTGGTCTCCGGTCTCTGCAGAAATCGTGGCTATGGCCCTTGATAATCCCAGTGCATCGCAACAAGAAGTTGCCGAGCGCTTGAATATTCAACAATCAGCAGTGAGTCAGCGCCAAAAAAGAGCAAGGTTGGATCTGGTGCAAGAATTATTACGGTATTACACAGAAACTATTAAAGAAATCGCTTCATGATCTTATTCGTAAAACTTTTATTAGCTCATCTCATAGCGGATTTTCTATTACAACCAACTCGATGGGTCATTCACAAAGAGGCGAACAAGGCGACCTCAAAGTATTTATACTTTCACGTATTGCTACATTTAGCAATTACAATGCTACTGCTTTGGGACTTGTCAGCATGGAAAATGGTTCTGATAATTACGATTTCGCATTACTTTATTGACCTAGCTAAATTGTACGCCAATTCCTTATTTAAGTTGAAGAGCATTCCGTTTTTTATCGACCAATTGCTACACATTTTGGTGCTCTACTGTTGTGCTTTTTATGGGAATTTATGGGAACACACGATTTCACTTTTCGAAAACATGGATTGGGCTCTCGTCACGGCAATTGTCTTTGTGAGCCTTCCGGCAGCGATTATCATGGGAAAATTGTTGGAGCGAATGTCAAGCCAAATCGAATTCGACCATAAATCACTGCCCAATGCGGGAAAATATATTGGTATCATAGAAAGACTTTTCGTCTTGGTATTTATTATTTTAGGAAGGTGGGAGGCAATCGGATTACTAATAACCGCAAAATCGGTCTTTCGGTTCAATGACTTGAAAGAAAGCAATAGCCGTAAGTTGACCGAATATATTCTAATCGGAACGTTACTTAGCTTTGGAATTGCAATATTAACGGGAATCATCTATACCAAACTTTAATATCATGAAACGAGCATTATTATCCCTTTTTATAATTGGTATTGTTTCTTGTGCCGATAAAAAGAAAGAAGTGAAGAAAACCGAACCGAAAGCTACAGTTGTTGCCGGGCGGTGGTCAAAAGAAAAAGCTTGGGAATGGTATGATAAACAGCCTTGGCTTGTTGGCACCAATTTCAACCCAAGTAGTTCGATCAATCAATTGGAGTTCTGGCAGGCAGATACCTTTGACCCCGAAACCATCGATAGGGAACTGAAATGGTCAGCGGACCTTGGCATGAATTTGCATCGGGTTTATCTTCATAATCTTTTGTGGGGCCAAGATTCAGTTGGTTTTCTAAAGCGGTTAGACCAGTACCTAACAATTGCCGATAAATACAAAATAAAAACAATGTTCGTTTTGTTGGACGATGTTTGGCACCCGATTCCGAAATTGGGCAAGCAGTCCGAGCCAGTTCCGCATGTGCATAACTCGGGGTGGGTACAAGCACCTGGTGCCGAGATTTTAGGTGATTCCTCAAGGCACGATGAGTTAAAGGGATATGTAAAGGGAGTCGTAAAAAACTTTGCAAATGATAATCGGGTTTTGGTTTGGGATATTTACAATGAACCTGACAACCTTGCCGGTCAACCCGGACGTAAGAATTTGGAAGTTAAAGACAAGCACATTTATTCGTTGGCCTTGCTCAAAAAAACTTTCAAGTGGTCGCGAGAGGCGAATCCTTCGCAGCCTTTGACAACAGGAATTTGGCGGGGAGAAATAGCGTATTGGGGTACAACTGACAGCCTTCCGGCCATTGACAGGTATATGGTAGAAAACTCAGATGTGATTTCATTTCATGCCTATGATGGCGATATGGAAAACGTAAAACGAAAGATCGAAGAACTTAAAAAATACGAAAGGCCATTGCTCTGTACAGAATATGTCGCTCGAGGAACCG
>QIJL01000242.1 GCA_003232435.1 Flavobacteriales bacterium
GTAAATTGATCCATAGATCCTACGAAAACAAAGAAGGCGAAAAGCGGTATGTTACCGAAATCAGATGCAACGAGCTTTTGATGTTAGGGAAGTAAATCTTTCCCATAAATTGAAGAGTCCCGCCTGATTTCCGATAATCATTGGAAATCGGGCGGGACTCTTTTTGCTTTCCCTGCGCCCTTAATCGAAAAGAATTCCCCGATGCAGAGCATCAGGCCTGCCTACCGTAGGCATGGCAGGCGGGTCCGGTCAAACACAAAAAGTTTAAACGAGCTCAATATCAAAATACCGTGCTTGGAAATTACTTCAACGCGACCTCTAAAACATAATCATCGGCGGCAAGAAAAAGTCTTTTTTCATCAGCCGAAAAAGCACAGTTGGCAGTCGCTTGCCCAGTATGTATTCTTGCAATTGGCTTTCCGTTTGGGTTGAAAATAAATAGTCCGGCCGGGCCGGTGGCGAAAAGATTTCCCGAACTGTGCATTTTCATGCCATCGGGCAAGCCTTGTTGTCCCTGATGCCCGATGAGATGGGTCGCATCGTAAAATAGTCTTTTGTTTTCGACCTTCCCGATCTCGGTAACATCATATTGATACCAAACCGCATGTTCTGGATCTGAGACCGCAACGTATAATTTTGTTTCATCAGGAGAAAGAGCAATACCATTTGGCCGGGTCAATTTATCGAGCAAAACGAGTGCACCCGAATTTTTTAAGCAATAAACACCTTGAAAGTCCAGTTCTTTATTGGGATCTTCCATTTGTTTGGGAAGTCCGTATGGCGGATCCGTAAAATATAAATTTCCCGCCTTGTCGAAAACCCCATCATTCGGACTATTAAAACGTTTGCCTTCGAAGTTATCGACCAATGCCTCGTATTCGGGCTTCGGATCGTTCAGGGAAGTTTTCATTTTGGCAACTCGGCGTTCGCCATGCTGCATCAATACCAGTTCATTGTTTTGGTTCAATAACAACCCGTTGGAGCCGGGTTCCTTGCCATATTCTTTCCCCCCAAGGTATCCGGAAGGTTTTAGAAAGGTGGATAAATTTCCCTCACCATCGATTTTAAAAACGGTGTTATTCGGAATATCCGAAAACAAAAGATAGTCACCAACTTCAATATATAAAGTGCCTTCCGTCCATTTAAAACCTTCGCCGATGACTTTTATTTTGGCATTGGGGTCGATGAGTTCAAGGGCGGCGGCGTCAAGGATTTCGATTTTAAAATTGTGCTGCGGGCTACATCTTATGACGAAAAGAAAAGATAGAATAAGAAAACAAAACTCTTTTTTGAACATGGAGTTGACTTTAGGAACGATCCAACTCCTAAAATAAGAAATATCCTCATCATGTCATTCCGAGGCACGAGGAATCTATGGTTCTCGTGTGGTAGGGATTCCTCGTGCCTCGGAATGACAATATAGAAAAGAGATCAATTTTAGATTTTACGTCAGTTTGAAACAGGTTTACCGTACAGATCAAAATCTGCGGCATCGATAATTTTGATTTCAAAAAATTCGCCTTGCTTCAAATAGTGTTTTGTGGCATCGATAAGTACTTCGTTGTCTACATCAGGCGAATCGAATTCGGTGCGACCCACGAAATAATTTCCTTCTTTTCGGTCGATGATACAGCGGAAGGTCTTCCCGATTTTTTCTTGGTTGAGTTCCCATGAAATCTGTGATTGCAATTCCATGATCTCGTTGGCACGTTCTTGTTTTGTTTCTTCGGGAACGTCATCCTCTAAAGAATAAGCATGGGTATTTTCTTCATGGCTATAGGTAAAACAGCCCAAACGTTCAAAGCGCATTTCGGCCACCCAATTTTTGAGTGTTTGAAAATCCTCTTCTGTTTCTCCTGGGTAACCAACTATCAAAGTTGTACGGATAGCCATATCAGGAACAGCAACTCTAAAGTCTTGTAACAGCTTTGTGGTTTTTTCTTTGGTCGTACCACGGCGCATACTTCTTAATATGGAATCGGAAATATGCTGCAATGGAATATCGATGTAGTTGCAAACCTTAGATTCTCTTTTCATTACCTCAAGAACTTCCATCGGAAAACCTGTCGGGAAAGCGTAATGCAAACGGATCCATTCGATGCCCTCGACTTTTACCAGATTCGCTAAAAGCTCGGCGAGATTTCTTTTCTTGTAAAGATCCAATCCGTAGTAAGTAAGATCCTGAGCGATCAAGATCAACTCTTTTACACCCTTGGCGGCCAATTTTTCGGCTTCCGTGACCAATTCTTCGATCGGCTTGCTCCGGTGCTTACCCCGCATGATCGGTATCGCACAAAAAGAGCAGGGGCGATCGCAACCTTCGGCGATCTTTAAATAAGCATAGTTCTTAGGCGTAGTCGTTAATCGCTCTCCTATTAATTCGTGCTTATAATCGGCACCAAGTGCCTTTAATAAATTGGGTAATTCGCTAGTTCCAAAATATTCGTCGACATTGGGAATCTCTTTTTGAAGATCTGGTTTGTAGCGTTCGCTTAGACATCCGGTTACGAAGACTTTATCGACCTTTCCAGCTTCTTTTTGCTGCACATATTCCAAAATCGTATTGACACTCTCTTCTTTGGCATTTGCAATGAATCCGCAGGTATTTATGACCACGACATTTCCTTCTTCCTCATGAACGACATTCTTGTCATTTGCCCGCAATTGCCCCATCAGTACTTCTGAATCGTACACATTTTTGGAACATCCTAAAGTGACGACGTTGATTTTATTTTTTTTGAGCGTTTTGGTTCTCATAACAACAAATAGGGGGCAAAAATACGACAAGCGGCTCGAACGGCTTTCTTTTCGCAAGATTTCTTCGATATTTGCGTTAAACCTTTGTAAACCGTTGGCATCCAACAAAAAACCCTGCTAAAATGAAATCTCGATTACTTTTCCTGATTGTTTTATCCGCAGTACTATTTATAGGTTGTTCTACGGATAAAAACAACTCTCGGCCAAATCCGGACCCGGCACCACAGGGTATGTACTTTCCACCTACTGACGACAGCTCTTGGGAAACGGTTACTGTAGCGCAACTGGAGTGGAATGAAAACAAAGTTCAGGATCTCTACGATTATCTGGAAACCAAAAAGACAAAAGGATTCATGGTTTTAAAAGACGGCAGAATCGTCATGGAGAAATACTTTAACGGACACAATGAGAACGCTCAATGGACCTGGTTTTCGGCCGCCAAAAGTCTGACCGCCACCTTTGTGGGAGTCGCACAAGATGAAGGCCATATCGATATCAACAACAAAACATCGGATTATCTTGGAGATAATTGGAGCCAACTAACAACTGACAAACAAGATTTAATTACAGTCAAGAGTCATTTGAGCATGTCAACGGGATTGACCGATTATGTTGGGGATTTCATTCCTTGGGTATGTACGCTGCCCATCTGTTTGGAGTATACCGCTGATGCAGGAACCCGATGGGCCTACCATCAAGGTGCCTTTATGTTATTGCAAGAGATGGTCACAAAAAACACTGGAATGAGTTTTCAAGATTATTGTAAGACCAGAGTCGCCGATAAAATCGGCATGGATGGAAATTGGACCAATCAGCTCGGGCTAAATATTTACAACACCAACACCAGGGGAATGGCCCGTTTTGGCCTGCTGTCTTTGAACAAAGGTTCTTGGGACGGGAATACGGTCGTAAGCGAATCTTATTTCAATGAGATGACGAGCACATCACAAGATCTGAACAAATCGTACGGCTATCTGTGGTGGCTCAACGGAAAGGAAAGCTATATGGGAACAACTACTCAAGATATTGTTCAAGGTTCGTTGATTCCGAACGCGCCAAGCGATCTATTCGCGGCCCTGGGTGCCCAAGATCAAAAAATCTATGTGGTACCGAGCCAAAGTTTGGTGATAATACGCACTGGTGAAAGCGCAGGGGATAACCAGTTAGGGTTGTCAAGCTTTGACAACGAACTTTGGGAAAAGATTAATTTGGTAATCGGCTTGTAAGCTATTATTTACTGCCACAATTTTTTCTCTCGGTTCATAAACCCAGTCTATTCATTTCGTCCTTTTCATATTGACTATCCTCAGCGGGATATCGTAGAGACTCTTCATACTCACCAGATTGTTTGGCTAAGGACCAGATCAAACTTTCTCCGGCAAAATTAGGACCTGGTATTTTTTCGAATACTTTGTCTTGATAGGCTTCATCGGCATCTATTACTTCCCAACCTTCTTCTTTGAATTTTTTAATGAGATCGCCTAGAAATAGGGCAGAGGTCAAATTGTGATGTAGTAATAGCGTATGATTTATGTGTCTTTGGTTTATCTTGTACGAAAGCATTTCATAGTAATCGGCCCTTTCCAGCACATGTTGCAGATAAAAGTCCTTGAATCGATCAACTTCGGTTTTTTCAAAACCCTTTTCCTTGATTCTTTCAATTAAACGCTGGCTAATATACCAATCGGACGCATCGATTGTCACATAGCCGTTCGAGTAATTATTTTCCACAAGAATGTTTCGAATACTATCGACCTTCGATTTATTTTGACCTTCCTTTAAATATGGAAATCGGAATAGTTTAATGTGATTACTAAATTTTGAAATGATTGAATCCGTTCTCAATAGTTCGTTCTCAAAAAGGAGGGCAGTATTTTTTTCGGAATTAAAACTGGGATGTGCAAAGGTGTGGTTCGCTATTTTATGACCTCTGTCATTCCAACTTTTCAGCAAGAATTGGCCTTTTTTATCGATTTTATTCTCGCCAGTCACAAAGAAAACCGCTTTTAAACTTTCATTTTCAAGGTGCGATAATAGCATGTCGTTCCATTCCTCGAATTTAATACCTGCAATGCCGTATGTGATTCCGTCGTCGAAAGTAAAACTGACTACCGGTTTATCCGGTGTTTTAGCAGTTGTGGTTTTTTCCGATTTGTTGGATGATGAATTTTTGCATCCGAATAAAATCAGTAAAAAGATGAAAATTATTAGTTGATTTTGTTTCATTGGTTTGAAACGTCTTAAAGAACTGGTTTAAAATGTATAATGAAATAGCACTATGCTCATCGATCATACACCCTTAAATACCGATAAATGCATTACGTTGCGGTCAAAGAACTTATTCGTACCCCTTCGGAATCTTTCTCGCTTTAAATTCTTTTTCAAAAGCGGCCCCCAATCGCAACAAATCCGCTTCTTTGAATTGCTTTCCGATAAAAGTCAAACTAATCGGCTCTCCCCAAGTTTTATAGCCCATGGGTACTGTCAATGCAGGATATTTTGCCACCGCCGCGTAGCTTGCATGGTTATTATTGATCGATAGCACGGCATCTAAATCGTATTTGTCCATTACAATATCGAAAAACAGGCGGCCCTTTTTTTCGAGATCTGATTTTATGTTTTCCAATTCTTCCGCCGTAGTCGAGTCTTTTAAAATGCCTTCGAACAACGCTTGCCCGTATGGTACCCTTACCAATGAATCAGCGGCATTAAATTCAACCACATCGGCAATGGACTTGATCGTCACTTTTTCAGGATTCGATTCTTTGCTTAGATACTTGGGAAGGTCATTGCGCATATCGATATTCAAAATGCTTAAAAAACTTTTTAGCTCGGTTTCCGGTGGCTCGAATTCAATAATTTCGGCTCCTAGGTTTTTTAGTTTTTCGATTGTTTTAGCGTAAATGGAATCGCTTTCCATCAAAGATTTCATCGCACCTAAGCGCATTTGACCGAAAGAGGTAGGATGTAATCCAGCGGAAAGAACCCCCGGAAAATTATCTGCTACCGATTTCGCATCCTTTTCATCCTTGCCCATCATTGCAGAAAGCAAAATGGCGTTGTCAATTACATTTCTGGTCATGGGTCCGGGTGTATCCAAAGTACTTGAAATAGGAACGATGCCCGTTCGACTTAATAATCCGATAGTGGGCTTTAGACCGACTACCGAATTTTGACTACTTGGTGAAAGAATAGACCCGGAAGTTTCAGTGCCTACGGCGGCGACAGCATAGTTGGCCGCCATCGAGGTGCCACTACCCGAACTCGATCCACCAGTTTCGAATATTCGTCTTCCGTAAGGGTTCAAGGTCTGTCCGCCTACGGCACTATAGCCCAAGGGGCAACCGCTACATAGATAATAGGCCCATTCGCTGAGGTTGACCTTGCCCAATATCAGGGCTCCGTTTTCTTTAAGGCGTTGAACGATAAATGAATCTTCGACTTCATTGTTCATCAAAGCAATTGAACCGGCTGTAGTTTTCATGCCCGTCGTATTGATATTGTCTTTCAATAGAATCGGCATGCCATAGATAGGGTGTCGCACACTTGGCGCTGTGCCATTGGACACCATTTTATCTAATTTTCGTGCTTGGGCCACCACATCTTTGTTCAAAGCGATTACGGTATTCAAAGTCTTGGTATTGTCTAATTCATATTTGTAGATACGATACAGATAGAATAGCGTTAGGTTTTCATAGGTCAATTTTCCTTTCTCAATACTCTTTCGAAGATCGAATATGTTTTTCTCTAGAATCAGAGGTTTAAAAGCTTCATATTCTGTTACCATCATTTTGGAAACCTCATTATGCAATGGAAGAAAAACATCGTTTTTATCCAATACTTTTGACTGAATAAGTTTATACCGCATTCTGCCTTTTTCATGGTCGGCGCTGGTGGCAACTTCGGTAGAATCATTGTAAGGTTCCCATAAAATCACTTCCTTTTTTTCGGCCTGTGGATTCTCTTTGCAAGAAAAAGCAATGGTCAGAAAAAGTATTGTTAGCAATCTGTTCATCTCTTGACGAATGTTCATTTGATATTTAGTTTGGTCTATTGATCCGTTCCGAATATCCTCAATTTGTAACTTGAAGATGGATCAGGAGTAAAAATAGGCATAGGGTCATTAATCTCAGACCTATGGATGGGCATTTGATTGCGGGCAATTATTTTATTGGTATTTTCCCTCGCCGGATTTTGTAAGTTGAACTCAGGAAGTTTTATGGGATTTTTTAACGGTAACGTCCAATGATTTTGTTTATAGAACCCCAACTTTCCCATTGCGGTATCGATTTTCACCGGTAATTGCTTTTGGGCGTGCAAGCCCACCGTCAAGAAAAAAAATGTAGCTACCGCCAAGACCGACTGTTTCATACTCGTTTGATTTATCTACATTTTAAAAAAAGAATCCACAAATTCGAATTTATTGAAAACCTGAAGGTCTTCGATACCCTCGCCGACCCCGATATATTTTACGGGAATCTGAAATTGGTCCGATATACCAATAACAACGCCACCCTTTGCGGTGCCATCCAATTTAGTCACGGCCAAAGAAGTCACTTCTGTAGCCTTCGTAAACTGCTTTGCCTGTTCAAAAGCATTTTGCCCGGTGGAACCATCAAGAACTAAAAGTACTTCGTGCGGAGTATCGTCCACGACTTTTTGCATGACCCGCTTTACCTTGGTCAGTTCGTTCATCAAATTGATCTTGTTGTGCAATCGACCTGCTGTATCGATAATTACGACATCGGCATCTTGGGTAACCGCAGAACTCAGGGTATCAAATGCTACGGAAGCAGGGTCACTTCCCATTTTTTGTTTAACTAGGGGCACATCGACACGATCTGCCCAAACTTGCAATTGATCAATGGCCGCCGCACGAAATGTGTCCGCAGCACCGAGAACGACTTTTAGCCCCTGGTTTTTGAATTGATGGGCGAGTTTTCCTATTGTAGTAGTCTTGCCAACTCCGTTTACGCCCACGACCATAATAACATATGGCTTTTTGTCAACAGGAATGATGAACTCCGTTTCGCTGCCCGCGTTGGTCTCTGAGAGCAGTCCGGCGATTTCTTCACGAAGAATTCCGTTTAACTCGTCGGTACTCATATATTTGTCCTTGGCGACACGGGCTTCGATCCGGTCGATAATCTTTAAGGTCGTATCGACCCCGACATCCGAAGAAACCAAAACTTCCTCCAGATTATCGAGTACATCGTCATCGACTTTTGATTTTCCGGCAACGGCCTTGCCCAGTTTTGAAAAAAAAGAAGTTTTCGACTTTTCAAGACCCTTGTCAAGCGTCTCCTTTTTCTTTGAAGGGAATATATTTTTGAATAAGCTCATTGGTCATGTAAATGTTAGCGGATTCAAAGATAGGGAATGGTAAGGATTCCTCCTGCGTCGGAATGATAATTGCCCTGTTTGTCATTCCGAAACGTAGCGCAGTGAAGTGAGGAATCTAAAGATGCTATAAGGTTGGGATTCCTCACCTGCCGGCAGGCAGGTACCTCGGAATGACAAATAAAAAAAACCACCAAAACTGATCAGTCAAGGCGGCCGGTGTTATTTGAGTTAGTTAGGTTATTGCTTTGAAAGCCAATCGTTAACATTTTCAGGAGGCATAACCGACTCTACGAAGGTATAGGCTCCTGATTTTGGTGATTTGACCATTTTGATGGCCTTTGTCAATCTTTTTGAACTTGTCTGTAAACTTGCTACCGTCTTCTTTGCCATGGGTAATCTCTTTATTGTAATTTCCGCGAAGGCGGAAATCTAATTTTTTTGCGTCATTCCCTTAAAGAAGGGAATCTTATTATTTTATCTCTTTATGAACGGTCATCTTTCTAAGAATCGGATTGTACTTTTTCAACTCGATTCTTTCAGGAGTGTTCTTTTTGTTCTTTGTAGTGATATATCGTGAAGTTCCCGGTTGCCCAGAGTCTTTATGCTCTGTGCATTCCAAAATAACCTGAACCCTATTTCCTCTTTTTGCCATTGTTTTTTAATTAATCAAGACTATTTAAGCATCCCTTGCGCACGCGCCTCTTTCAAGACTGCTGAAATACCTTTTTTGTTGATAGTCTTCAATGCCTTCGCGGAAACCTTTAGGGTAACCCAACGATCTTCCTCAGGAATATAAAAACGCTTCTTCGAAAGATTGACGTTGAATCTTCTTCTAGTCTTATTGACAGAGAAGGAAACATTATTTCCGAACATCGCTCTTTTTCCGGTAATTTCACAAACTTTAGACATTGCGCTAGCTTTTTCTTTAAACAGGCTGCAAATTTATGCCAATTTTACGGGATGGCAAAATTCTTATCTAGAATTTTAAAATTTCCTTCTGTAGTAGCTCAAAGGCCTTATTTACTGACTTTTGAACGATTCGTTCGCGCTGATTTCCCATCATGAATTTTTCCACAATCGTACGTTCGGGGGCGGCAACTGCGATAAAAGCCGTGCCTATCTCGGCGTCGGAATCACCTTTTGTTGGCCCTGCATTGCCCGTAGTGGCTAAAGCATAGTCGCTTTTCATCAATTCTTTCACATTTTCGGCCATTGCTTTTGCGACTTCGGCACTCACAACTGAATGTTCTTTGATCAAAGCTGCATCGACATTGAGTATATCGATTTTCGTTTCCGT
>QIJL01000394.1 GCA_003232435.1 Flavobacteriales bacterium
TTATAAAGTCAATGAAGATTCCCTTTTGTTTCGAGTTTTCCATGATGTGGTCCCAAACCTTCTTTCTTAGTACAGGTGTATTTAAAAAAGGCTCTCGGTTTTTGGTACTGAAAACAAAATGAATGTATGTTTTGATAAAGGACATATTCCGAATTTTGATTTTGAAGATAGAAAGATTTGGCTAAAGCCATTTGTTTTTTGCTTCATATTTCCTCGGGATGAATCCCGAGGCAACTCAATTTCTTTTCGAACAAATATTTTACTCTACACTTGTAGAATCAAAATATTTATTCTATGTTTGTAGAGTAAAAACAAAATCAGATGCAACTATCAAAATCAGAAGAGGAGCTTATGAACATTTTATGGAAGCAAAAAAAAGCTTTTATGAGAGACCTGCGGGATGATTACCCAGAACCCAAGCCAGCTACCACTACTGTCGCTACGCTACTAAAGCGGATGACCGACAAGGGTTTTGTCGCCTATAAAAGTTTCGGGCGGTCGCGAGAATATTATCCATTGGTAAAAAAGAAAGCCTACTTCTCAAAGCATGTCAACGGACTTATTAAAAATTTCTTTAATGATAGTCCCTCACAATTTGCTTCCTTCTTTGCCCAAGAGACCGATCTCACAAAAGAAGAACTGAAAGCCTTAAAGAAATTGATCGATAACGAACTGAAAAACAAGTAGTCATGTTGATTTATATCTTGAAATCCGCGGCATGCCTTGCCATCTTGCTCCTATTTTATAAACTCTTTTTAGAGAAAGAGAACATGCATGTATTCAAACGTTTTTATTTATTGGGTTCATTGCTGTTCGCGTTGGTTGTTCCGGCAATTGTGTTTACCGAATACGTCGAGGTCGCTCCCGTAACCTCTGAAAGAGTTCAAGAAGTAGTGGTAACGAATTTGGACCCGAACATCCCTCCGGCTTTGGAATCGGATGTTTTGGATATCGCTCCCCTCCTTTGGATTGTTTATTTCTTAGGGATGTTGTTCTTTGGAATCAAATTCCTGAAAAACCTGTTTCAAATTTTTCGTAGAATCCGTAGGAACCCCAAATACAAAAGTTCCGGTTTTATTCAAGTTCTGCTACAGGAAAAAATTCCACCGCACACGTTTTTCAAATATATTTTCTTGAACAAGTCGAAGTTCGAGTCAAAAGAGATTCCGAAGGAAGTCTTGTTGCATGAAGAAACCCATGCGCGCGAAAGGCACAGTTTAGATGTGGTCTTTATAGAATTGTTGCAAGTCATATTCTGGGTCAACCCGCTTATCCATTTTTTTAAAAAAGCCATAAAACTCAATCACGAATTTCTTGCCGATCGGGCCGTACTCGATAAAGACATTGATCCAGTCACCTATCAGAACACTTTATTGTCGTTTTTGTCATCGGAAAGCGCCAAAAAATATCAGCCAACTTTACCAAATGCCATCAATTATTCATCAATCAAAAAACGATTTACAGTTATGAAATCAAAAACATCGAAAAAATCAATCGTATTAAGAAGTTTTCTTTTGCTTCCCCTATTGGCGATATTGCTCGCAGGGTTCACTGAAACTAAAATTGTGCCAAGGGAGATTCCTACAAGCGCTACAATAATCGAAATAGAAGTCAACAGCAATGGGAAAATTTGGTTGGAAGATGTACCTGTTCAACTCAATCGGTTGTCGGGAAAATTATTGGCTTTTTTTCCTGAAGATTCTTCGGCTAATGTTGTAAGCGTTGAAATCAATTCTGAGGAAGCCATCAATTTAAATTTCATCAACGAAATCTCAGAAGAAATCCAAAAAGCAGGGATTACGGATATAATAGTTTTTGTAGAAGAAGTTATAATGCCCGAGGAAGAATACAAAGATAACATTGAGATTACCTCTGAAACGGTCATCCTCAAAACCAATAAAATGACTTTTGTTGAAACATCAACTCAGGGTGGTGCTACCAAAGAACAGGTTGCCGAATACAATGCCTTGGCAAAAAAATACAACTCCATGCTCGAGGGCGACCGCTTTACCATTAGAATGACCGATGTCGAACGAATCGAGCATCTTCATGGCCTGATGACCGAAGAACAACGGTCGAATGCCGAACCTTTTCCCGATTTTCCAGAACCGCCACCACCGCCTGAAGCCCCCGAGGAAATCGAGGAAGAAATGATCGAGATGGAGCGGGAAATGGAAAGGCAAGAATTAATTATGAAAGAACGAGAGGTTGAAATGAAAGAGCTGGAGCATGCCATGGAAGAAAAGGAAATAGATATGGCGCGGCAAGAGCGAAGAATGGAAGAACAAGAAACTGAAAAGCAAGAAAGAGCTTTGGGAAAACAAGAACCCCAAACTGACTTTCCCGCCCCTCCAAATCTAGCATATAGGGTCGATCAAAAGCCCTTATCAAATAAGTTAAAACGATTGCTCGATAAATTCGCTGAAAAAAGGGAGTTGTATCGAAACGCGGTCAAAGATTATCTGAACCATGGAAAAGGAAATGAAGATAAAATACAGGATATATATAGAAACCTTTTAGAAGTATACGATGAATATAAGGTAATGGCCAATGATGAGGGCGTTTTTGCACAAGCTGTTCCCGTCTTTGCACCAAAGGTTAAAAAAGGAGAACCGAGTGATATTCCGCCCCCTCCCACACCGACTTTTGTAAGTGTCCCAGTAACGCCCGAGGAAGCTACAGATCGATTGAGGGAAGATTTAAAAAGCAAGAATTCCAATGGAGAAATAACCGAAGTTCCAGAAAGTCCTAAGCGGTTGACAGGTTCACCACCTCCTCCACCGCCAACCCCCAAATCTCCACTTGATCATGCGATCGAAATGGCGAAACAAGGTGCGACTTTCTATTACAAAAAGAAGAAAATAACTTCCGATGAGGCGATAGCCATTTTAAAGAAGAACAAAGATCTGAGCATGGATATCTCAAAAACCAACGGTGAAAAACCTATCGTAAAAATCGATACCCATTTTTAATCGGTACGTTTGATCAAATCATAAATTTTACCCAAAAGCCTCGATTTCCGGGGCTTTTTTGTAACAAAACACTCAAGGTCGCGTTCTAATACTATTGTCCCTTATCCTTGCCCCAAACTTTGATTTGCACAAGAGGAAGTCAGCATGGCTTCAGTCACGCTATTCGGTAAAAGCACATGAGCGAATCATTCATCAATCCGTCTCGATAGCTATCGGGAGCGGACAAATCAAAAAACAAACATCATGCTACAAAACTTTTTTATCCTCTGCTCGGGATCCGATGCCTCCATTCTAAAAACCTGTTCCGAAGGGGAACAAAATAAATACGCCGGTATCGGCGCCACCGTTTTCTTTACGGCGGTCATGGCCTTTATTGCGAGTAGCTATGCATTATATACGGTTTTCGATACTATATTTACCGCCATTTTCTTCGGATTGATATGGGGATTGCTGATTTTCAATCTAGATCGATTTATCGTATCCACCATCAAAAAAAGAAATAGTTTTAGCAGTGAATTCCTTCAGGCAACACCGCGGATTATCTTGGCGGTAATTATAGCAGTGGTCATTTCAAAGCCTTTGGAAATGAAGATTTTCGAAAAGGAGATCAACCAAGTATTACTGGAACAAAAAAACGAAATGACCTTGGCCAACAAGCAACAATTGGCACAACAATATACCCCTGTAGTAGAAAAATTAAATCAAGATATTGTCGGATTAAAAAGCGAGATTACCACGCAGGAGGTCGAAACCAATGCGCTTTATGACACTTATATTACCGAAGCCGAAGGAACAGCCGGCACCATGTTGTTAGGAAAAGGACCGGTCTATGCTGAAAAAAGAGAAAAGCATGACGCAGCTTTGGCAGAATTAAATTTGCTAAAAGAAACAAACGCCCAAAAGATAGCAGGTATTGAAACACAAATTGCCGCTCTGAACGGAGAGTATGCCGAAGTGGTCAAAAACTCCCAACCCATTATCGATGGCTTTGATGGCCTTATGGCACGTATCAATGCCTTGAGCGAATTGCCCTGGTTTCCTTCGTTCTTTATTTTTCTTTTGTTTTTGGCAATCGAAACTTCCCCTATAATTGCAAAGCTCTTGGCCCCAAAAGGAGAATACGACCTTAAATTGGAAGACGAAGAAAACACCTTAAAAACCTGGGTAACCCAAAAGATGCTGCAACGCGAAAAAATTCTTGCCACCGATACCAATTTGAATGAAAAGATCTATAGTGAAATCGAAGAGGAAGAAGCCGTCTATGCTTACAAAAAACAAAAGGCCGAAGAATTATTGAAATTACAGGCAGACGCATTTCACGATTTGCAGGTAAAAAGCCTTTAGAATTCCAATGGCCTCAAAGGGTCTTGAGAAATTCATTGACCTTTCTCAAGTATTTTTTAAAGTCTTCATCAAGCTCCATATCACCTACATGCAGCTGCTCTTCGTAATACTCTGAAAACTTAAAAGCATTTTTCATTCCCAATATGCTGAATTTGTACTTTATCTTGTTCACTACTTCAGCGGCAGCCCTGGGTTCATCTTTTTTGATGTGATATAGATATAGCCCAAGTTGTGAGGCAAATTCTCTTTTAAGAAGAACCGTAAACTGTCGCTCAAAGTCAAAATCAGTGCCACCAAGTTCGCTAATGTAGTTCTTGTCCGGAAATTCTTCAACATATTTAACTTTACCGTTCATAACAATCTTGCCTCAATTCCACCAAAAAAAATCCTCATTTACTGCTAATAGGATAGGGTAGTCTTGTAATTCAAATTCAAATTCAAAAGTAAGAATTTTACTACTTTTGAAATAATTTTTGTTGTGAAATCGAGTTTTAGGTTTGTTATCGAGCCTTTATTCGATATGACGATATACGGAACGGTAGGCGATTCAAGTAGATATGAAGATTTCCAACTATTGAACTCGTCTTGAGTTATTGTTTGGAACCGAGAATGAAGGCTTTTGTACCCTGATGAAGTCATTTTTTGGTTACATCCGCCTCTGGCGGACGGAAGCTAAAAATGGCAAAATCAGGGTGCAAAATGCGAATTCGCAGGTAAAATAATAATTCAAGACGAGTTCATTATCTGTTTGTTCTTAGGATGCAAAAGGTGCTATATATTGCCCAAAAAATAATATTCAACCTTCCGAAGTACCAAATCAAATTTTCCGTTCAATCAAAATAATCGATCTTTAGCGCTTCTGACGATATAAAAGCTACAGTAGATTATCCAAGTTAAAATACTAGCCTCTATAATTCTTTGGAATAATCCTATATACGGGCCCGTTGGATTTCCAAATAAAAGTAATACAAAAGCCAATGATAGTATTCCGCAGACAAGCGAAAGCTTCGATAGGGCCATGGTCCGCCGAAACTTTCTAAAGGAAGTACCAAGCCCGATCAAACAAAAAGGTATCACAGAATAGGTCAAGAACCCAGAGATATTATGAATGAATTGTGCCATACTGACTTCAGAATCAGAGGGACAACCATAATCACATGGGAAAAAACCGGTCGTAACGGTACCCAAACCATAAAAAACCGCAAATAAGATAAACCCGATCTTGATGCCCCTTGATCTCGGAAAAATGGATGGCGCTAAAAAGCCGAACACAGTCAACAAAATACCACTTGCCATATAAGCGTATTGTAAATATTCTGAATTGGGAATGCCAGTTGCGTAGCTTTCGCTAATATATTGGCTTATGACGTTGTAGCCATCGATCTGTATTCCACCAATGATACTGGCAGCGGCAAAAAGGAGCGCACCTAAAATTCCACAAAAAAATGTTGGATACTTGATCATTGACATCATGTGATTCAAATCATTTAAACATCAAGCTAAGGCACTGTTAAGAAATAACTGATACATTTTAGCTTGTTCTTTTGCCCTTTTACTGCGTTAAAATTTTCAACCATAGCGATGCTATGCTTGAAAATTTTGCCTTGAAAAAGAATAAAATTACTTCGCTAATTCTGCACCATTTATTTCTTAACAGTACCTAAACATTCAATTCCCCCAAACCCGTTCCCAAAGTGCAGAAAAAAGTTTCTTCGCGTCGGTATCGTATTTTGGTTCCTCAATAACCTGAATAATATCGTTTTCTAAATTCAGCCGATACGTAAAAGCAAACTGTTCTTCATAAGGGTCAAGACTAATTAGCCCGAACCGTAAATCGTTAAAAAATAATGTGCCATCTTTTTCCGTTATCGTAAACCAACCTTCTGCGATATCGATAAGACGAACGACTTTGTCATTTGTTTCCAGTTCGCCCAATAAGTTATGATTTTTAGGGTAGGATGTAAAATCGATTTCATCGGAATCAAAGAAGGAATAATTGCCAATAAGGTAGGCATCGCCCGCGTCAATATTTGCCGTCCATAAAATCGTATTAAAGGGTGTTGGGCGAGTATCTATGGCCTTATAGACAATACCTTGTTTCTCTAGGCTATTTGTAAATTTCTGATAGGCAATTCCTTTTAAAATCAGGGTCAATAACAAATAGGATGAGCTCACTATCAAACCCGATCGATTGTACTTTCTGCGCTTTGGGGAAGTCTTTTTTTGACACATCGCCAAAATCAAGAAGACTAAAAACGGAATTGTGTATAAAGGGTCGATGACAAAAATATTCTGAAAGGCCAGTCGGGTCTTAAAGGGCCAGAAAAGCTGTGTACCCCAAGTGGTAAAGGCATCAAGAATAGGGTGTGTGAACAATCCCCAGAAAAATAACCAAGACCAATCTTTAAAGTTCGCTTCGCTTTTTCGGTTCAACTTCCAGACCAGCCAACCGAAAATCGGGGCGAATACAATCGAAAAGAAAATAGAATGACTGAACCCACGATGCCATTCTATGGCAGTAACGGTATCGGTAAAAAAGCGTGTTAGGACATCAAGATCGGGAATTGTGCCTGCCACTGCCCCCCAAAGCATTGCCCTATTGCCTACTTTTTTGCCCAACACGGCTTCGCCAACTGCTGCACCAAGAACGATTTGGGTCAATGAGTCCATTGTTTAAATTGCTTGTTCAAGTAGTTTACGCCGGTTAAAAAAATCAACGAAGTTCTTCAGGATCCAAGGTTACGTATTTGACCGTTTTGCGATTCCAGGTATAGACGAGATGAACGATACCATCGGGGGCTTGAATCACGGTAGGATAAGAATATTCCTCGCCTTCCTTATCGGTCGTATCCCTTAAAGGTTCCAAGTCCAAAACACGTTTCCAGTTCTTTCCATCCGAAGAAATTGCAATACTCAAAGGAACCCGATCGCCCCAATCTTTTTCTGTGGGATTGTAAATCAAAAGTTGTCGCCCATCTTTTAGGGTAACACCACCGATTCCGGAATTTGGATTTGGCAAGGAAGTAGCTGTCATCTTACTCCAGGTCTTACCACCATCATCTGACCGATTTTGCCCGATAACTCCATTTTTCGTTCTGCTCAATAATCGGAATCTGCCTTTCCCATAATCGAAGATTACCGGTTGAATGGCCCCAAATTCCTCTGGATCATTGAGCGGGTCCGTTTTGGTCCAGCTCTTACCAGAGTCTGTACTGGTTTCCAAATGAATGGTCCAAATGCCTTTTTTGGTTTCGCTACTTGAAGGGGAAAGAATGATATCATCTTCCAATTGGATAGGCTGATTTTTTATCGGACCTAAAATACCTTCGGGCAGTTTTGCAGGTTCCGACCATGTTTTACCTTCATCGTCTGATGTCATAACCATGCCCCACCACTCTTGCGGACTAGGCCCTACTTTATAGAATAAATGTAATGGTTGATTTTTTGGTTTAAATAAAACTGGATTCCAACAAGGGTACCGCGTTCCATCTTTTTGAACTCCGTTTACGACTTCAGTAGGAGTAGACCAAGTACCTTCCATTTTTCGAGAAACCCAAATACCGACATCTCTGTTTTTTTCCTTGGTGCCACCGAACCAAGAGGCAATGACCGTACCGTTACTTATTTCTACGGTCGATGCATGACATTCGGGTGTCAAGGCATCTTCCAACTCATAAACAAATTCTTGGGCGATAATTGCAGAATGTTCAACGGGTTGCACCTTAGGCAATACTTTATGCTGACCGAGACACGAAAAGGTAATGGTCAAGGCAGCAAAGGCTAATATTATTTTCATTACAGTGGTTTTGAATGGCGGCAGTCGCCCAAATGATTATCTAAAACTTTTTCGATAATCAGATGGTGTTTTTCCCATAATATTTTTAAAATAATGATTGAAATTGGCCAAGTTATTATAGCCGCTTTCGAAACAAATCTGTGTTATCTGCCTGTCGGATTCCGCCAGTAGCTTTGCCGCCAGGCCCACACGAACACGCTTGACATATTCCATAAAAGTAATATCCGTCTTTTTTTTGAAAAATCGACAAAAAGAACTTGGCGCCATATTCAGCAGGTCTGCCGCCTCTTCTAACTTAATGCCTTCTTGAATATTCTGAAAAACATATTCGTATATTTTATTGATTTTTTCCAGATTTTTAGAGAATACCACAGCCCTATCAACAGGATTCGAAAGTTTATCGCGGTCCTCTACCTGCAATAATAAATTAAAGACCTTGAGCATTTCAATGTAATACTCCAGACCTTCCAGCCGGGTCATTTTTTCAAGCGTTTGCTGAATTTCACTATGGTCTTCAACCTTAAAACGAAGGCCCCTTTCAGACTGTTTTAAAAGTTCCATGACTTTTTCCAGTTCGGGCATCCTAAAAAAATCGGACTTCATAATATCCTCCGAAAAATGGGTTACGATGCAGAAAGAGGAGCTTTCCTTTTCGAGAGGGGATAGCTCCCAACAATGCGGAAGATCCGGCCCCATTAAAACAAGGTCGCCTTTTTCAAAACCCGAAATATTATCCCCGACGATTCTACGGCCCGTTCCGGAAGTAATAAAATTGAGTTCGAAATTTTTATGGGAATGTATATTATCTACCGACTTTAAAGGAAGCTTTCTAGTAATAAAAGAGTGCTTGTGCGGTACATGTATTTTTTCAAAAACAAACTCCATTAACATTTATTTTGACTAGAATTCATGAATATACAAATTAAACAACATAATGGGGTTAAAATATCATGTATTTGACGCAATATTATAGTGGTTTCCAATCATATTTTAATCGTTATTTGTTTAGATGGATTTACCGTTGAAAGGAATCATACCGCCCATGGTCACGCCGCTTTTGGAAAATGGAGAGCTCGACCTCATTGGCCTCTATAATTTAATTGAACACATCTTGGCCGGTGGTGTTCATGGATTGTTTTTATTGGGCACAACGGGAGAAGGTACGAGTCTATCCCATAAATTAAGAAAACAGCTGGTCACGGAAACCTGTGCCATAGTTCAAAAACGGGTGCCCTTACTTGTTTGCATTACCGATACTTCATTATTAGCTGAACATGCCAAACTAGCAGGGGCCGATGTTTTGGTTGTGGCTCCACCTTTTTATTTGCCCATTTCACATGTTGAGATGCAAGATTATCTAGAGGTTCTCGTTCCAAAATTGCCATTGCCTTTTTTGATGTACAATATGCCCAGCTGCACCAAAATGAACTTGTCTCTCGAGACGATTAAAAAAGCCAAAAAATTAGGAGCCATGGGAATAAAAGACAGTTCGGGAGATATGGCTTACATGAATTCCTTGATCGAAGAATTTC
>QIJL01000444.1 GCA_003232435.1 Flavobacteriales bacterium
TCTTCATTAATCGCCCTTGCGACAACATCGCGGGTAAGCAATTCCGGTGGACGCCTAGCGTTAAGATCGCCGGCAAGCCATCTGGCGGCTTCTTCTTCGGTATCGGCGGTTTCCGAACGGAAACGTTCAGGAACGTAATTGAACATAAAGCGTGTGCCCTCGCTGTTTAAGAGGATTCCACCTTCGCCGCGTACACTTTCGGTCACAAGGGTGCCCTTCACCGACAGGGGCCAGACCATTCCCGTGGGATGGAACTGGTTGAATTCCAAATCCATTAGTTCAGCGCCTGCTTCGTAGGCCAACCCGTAGCCATCACCCGTATATTCCCAGGAATTCGAAGTGACTTCCCAGGCCTTCCCACCTCCACCGGTGGCAAATATGACGGACTTTGCCTTAAAAATGGTAAAGGTTCCGGTTTCTCGCCACATGCAAACTGCTCCACAGACTTCCCCATTCTCATTTTTGAGCAAATCCAAGGCGGTACATTCCATATAGGCCTGAATCTCTTGATGGATGCCATGATCTTGTAAGGCTCTTATCATTTCCAATCCGGTCCGATCTCCGACATGGGCCAATCTCGGGTATCGATGTCCGCCAAAATTCCGTTGATTGATCAAACCTTTTTTGGTGCGGTCAAAAACCGCCCCCCACTCCTCCAACAGTCGCACTCGTTCAGGGGCCAACTTTGCATGGAGTTCGGCCATACGCCATACATTCAAAAACTTTCCGCCGCGCATCGTATCCCTAAAATGGATTTTCCAATGATCGCGTTCGTCAACATTGCCCAAAGCTGCGGCCATACCTCCTTCTGCCATTACCGTATGTGCTTTGCCCAATAAGGATTTCATCACAATCCCGGTGCTCATCCCTTGGGCCGAAGCTTCGATTGCCGCACTAAGACCGGCTCCCCCGGCACCAACAATGAGTACATCGTGTTCAATGGTCTTTATTTCGGAGATGTCTAACATATTTATCGTTTGTTTACACGCCCCAGGTGTTGAGGTCGGTTATGTAACCCATGGAAACCAGACGCACATAAAGATCGGCAATCACGATCCAAATGAGGCTGAGCCAGGCAAACAGCTCATGGCGTTGATTGAGCCAGGTCACTATCTTGCCATTTTTATGCGCCACTTCGCCGCGCATGCTACAAGAGTAACAGTCCCTGCTCCCACCGACCAAATGCCTAATGGAATGGCAGCCAAACGTATAACAGGCCAACAGAATAGGATTTCCCAAGAGCAAAATGCTTCCCACCCCCACACCAAATTCACCACCCTGGAAGAAGGACAAATATGCATCGTAAAAGAAAACTACGACGTAGATCATGGCGAAATACATGGCATAGCGATGAAGGTTTTGCACGATCATCAATCCCGTTTCCCCCTTATACCCGGACTTCCGTTTTCTGGGCAAGGCACCTACGGCACAGGCCGGGGGTGTTCCGGTAAAGGCCCGGTAATATGCTTTTCTATAGTAGTAACATGTGAACCGGAAGATTCCAGGCACTGCAAGTATTAGCAGCGATGGCGATGGCGGAAGCCAACTGGGCCACCAAGAGGGCCAAGCACCGAATAATGCATGTTCCATGGGAGCTGCACCTGCCACTCCTTCCTTAATAAAAAGCAATGGGGAATAAAAAGGAGCCAGATACCCTCCGAATCCTTCTCGACCTGAACTGAACCAATAAAAATCGGCCTGCCAAGCGGACCAAAACCCGTATACAAGGAAAGCAGTAAGTCCAAAGAGTACCATGCCGGGATACAGCCACCAATTGTCTTTGCGCAAGGTTTTTCCTAACCCTTTGGCTCCAAGGACACTGATTGTGGTTGTTGACATAAGCTAATGTTCGGTTCTCCTGAATCTCGGATGGTTAATGGCATACAATTTAGTGAATTAGATGGGTTTTGTCAATTTTTTTGGCTTTAATTAAACCCGATATCCTAGATCGGAACTGGCGCAGGTCAATCAGGAAAAGTCATCTCAAATCCACATCCTACTTTTTAAACTTTCACGGCAAGGGCTCGGGGGCCTTACTTATCAAATTTCCGCGAACTTGATTTCGCCTCTGCGGGGAAATCTTCCGGAATTTCTTGTGTCACTTTTCCCGTGGCCGCCCATTCAGCGCCCCGCAACATGGTGGTCAAAAAACCAACACATTCCACGGAATAATCGGCGTGCCCCATAATATTATGAAAAATACGGCCCTTGCCGTAGGTCAAGGTCATTATTGCGGGTTCATGCCGACCGGTTCCTTTGTTTTTTGGATCTGCATAGGCGGTCGCCAGAACCTCCATATTTTCAGCGGGGCCACGAAGGCTGTTGTAGAGTTCGTCTTTAGTGTGCATCAATAGTGCTGGCATTCCTTTGGTAATCGGGTGCTCGGAATTTCGGATTTGGATCTGGTATTCGCTCTGTGGGCCATGGGCACCTCCCTTTCCGGGAGAATCGTCTCGAATCAGTTCTCCGGCATCATTGTAGTATACATACGGGCCATCTTTTTCGGTACGCTTCCCCCAACCGCCAAGGCCGATCATTTTGTTGTAGGCCTCCCATTCGGGGAATGAATTATTGGCGGCATGAAAAACCACTAATCCGCCACCGTCGGCAACGAAATTCTCGAAGTTCTCTTTAGTCGCTTCGGGCCAATCAGCTGCATTCCAGCCGAAATTAGAAATGACCAAATCATATTTCGAGAAATCAGGACTAAAATTTTCATCCGGTTTCGGTTTTTCCAAAGCTTCTGTTTTGGACAATTTCCCTATTGGATAATCTTCGAGAAATTCTTCCCCTTTCCAGGTAAATGCAAAACGTTCGACATCCACGGAAAAAAGATCGGTGGCGTGCATTTCCCTTTGTAGCATATAGGTTATTTTGGGCCATTGATCGTGGTTGTTCTGGCCGTCTACAATAAGGGTTTTGATTTTTTCGGATTTTGAACCCGTACTTTCTTGAGCCTTGATAGATCCCGAAGGCCAACAAAACAATAGCAAAATACCAATCAGTTTAATAAATTTCAAATTCTTTTGGATTATTCAATTTCAAATTCAATTTTTTCTGAATTACCATTTCCTGCGACTTCGACAACATAACTTCCTTTAGGCAAATAGGTCTTTCCGTCTTTCGCCTCTTTGAGTTCCATTTTATTCTTGGAACGGAAGGCCATCACCCCTGCTTTTGAGAATGCCACATCGTAAGATAAAATGTTCAAACCTTTATCCGCGGCTATTTCGGTTTCGCTTACAACGATGCCATCCGCAGTTTTTATTTTGGCATTGCATGTTCCCGTTTTAGATGTATAGAAGGTAATATCAAGCCCTGGAGTATTAGGTTCACGCCAACTATTGGAAGCGTTTCCCCATCGATCGCTGTACTCAATATTTTCGGCTTTGAAAACATACAGTTCTTTCTTTTGCATTTCAGGGGTCATCAACTGCAGTTTCGAAATATCGGCTTTGTAAATACTCCTTCCGTGCGTACCTACCAATAAATGCTTTGCTTCCGGTTGAATTACCAGATCGTGCACGGCGACATTGGGCATTCCGTTTTGAAAGACCTCCCACGATTTCCCGCGATCGAAAGAGGCGTACAATCCGTTATCTGTTCCGACGAACAATAGATTTTCATTTTCGGGATCTTCAAGAATCACATTTACAGCAGATGCGGGAAGATTTCCTGAAATGCTTTTCCATGTTTTGCCTTGATCTTCGCTGACATATACATATGGGGTAAAATCATCCCACCGATAACCGTTCAGGCTGGCATATACCCTTTCTTTTTTATGTTTGGATGCTGTGACTCGGCTGACCCAAAGTTCCGCTTGTCTTAGACCTGTCAGGTTTTGAAAACCTGACAGGTCTATGTTCTTGCCGATTTCTTCCCAACTTCCTCCCCCGTTTTTTGTTACTTGAATCAATCCATCATCGCTTCCGGTATAGATCAACCCGAATTTAAAGGGCGACTCTGAAATAGTGGTAAGGGTGCCGTATGCCACATTTCCTTTTTTCCCTCCTTGGGTAAGGTCAGGCGATATTATTTCCCATTCATCGCCTTGATTCAGGGATCGATGCAATTTATTTCCTCCGAAGTAAAGAATATCCTGATTATGGGGCGAGAGTAAAATAGGGGTCTGCCAGTTGAAGCGATAAGGAGCTTGGCCCAGCTCATGTTTGGGCTGAATATATTTTCGTTTTTTCGTCTCTTTGTTTATCCTAAAATAATTTCCGAATTGGAATCCGGTATAAACGACATTGTGGTTTCTGCTATCGATCTGTACCTGCATGCCGTCGCCGCCCATAATCGATTTCCATGGATTTTGCCCGGTACGATGCCAGCGACTATTCTGTTCTGCATTGTGAGGCCCTACCCAGACACCATTGTCTTGAAGCCCTCCGTAAACATGATAGGGTTCTTGATCGTCAACATTTATGGCGTAGAATTGCCCGACGCTTGCCGAATTGAGTTTCGTCCAATTTTCTCCGTCGTCATAGGTCATATTGAGTCCGCCATCGTTACCGTCGATTAGATGGCCGGGCCTATCGGGATTGACCCATAGGGCTTGATGATCTGAATGCACATTATCGCCATTTAGGTCGGAATAGGTCTTTCCGCCATCGCTCGATTTAATGATGGGAACACCCAAAAGATAAATTTTATCCTTGTCGGAAGCATCTACCCGAATCTCGCCGAAATAATATCCGTAGCTATAATAAAGATCATCGATGTATTCGTCGTTCTGTTTGCTCCAGGTTTTTCCGGCATCATCACTACGGTATACTTCTGCACCGATTACCGGGGTGTCGAACAACATCGAATTTGCATTTTCGAGGTATTTGGCAAGATCTATAGGTTTTACGGCTCCGCCGAAGACCATTTGTTTCACGTTTTCGGCCTTGTATTTTTCTTGAAAATTGTTCGTCTTTAGAAAGTCGTTAAGCTTTTTATCATCAAGTTCCAGAAAGCTTTCCTTAGACATCGACTTAAAATCTTCTTTGGTCAACTTTTCGGAATCGCTGTCCGCCTTGTCTGATTTCTTCCTTCTGAACTGACTATCGTGAAAGGCGTAAACAGTGTTTTCATCAAAAACCGCCAGACCGATTCTTCCTACTCCATCGCCTGTGGGCAAACCGCTTTCAGGGACGGAAATTTTGTTCCAAGTACTTCCGGCATCGGTACTTTTATAAATACCGGAACCGTTTCCGTTACCGGTAAAATTCCAGGCCTTTCTGTCTTTTTCCCAAGATGCGGCGAACATAACATTAAAATTATTCGGTGCATGGGCCACATCGATAATACCGGCTTTGTCGTTCACAAAAAGTGTTTTTCCCCATGTTTTTCCACCATCGGCGGTTTTGTAGACCCCTCTTTCCTTATTCGATGAATACAAATGGCCTGTGGCGCCTACCACGACTTCCTCAGAATTATTCGGATTTATCACTATCCGCCCGATGTGGTGCGAATCGCCCAGTCCCATATTTTGCCATGTTTCCCCTTGGTCGGTTGATTTTAAGATTCCGATTCCTGCATACGACGAACGTGAAGAATTGTTTTCCCCACTGCCGACCCAAAGGGTTCCGTTTTTCCAATCTACCGCAATGTCGCCAACGTTTTGGGTTTCCGAATTATCGAACACGGGTTTGAACGAGGTACCGTTATTATTGGTATGCCAAACACCGCCGGAGGCATAGCCCACGTAAAATTCGGTTGGGTTCGAAGGGTTCACATCGATGTCGACAACACGCCCGCTCATTATCGTCGGCCCGATATTTTTAAGGGGAATATTTTTTAAGATGGAATGTTCTTCCATCTGCTTTTTGACCTTCAGTGCTTGAGCAACGGTTTTTTCGGAAGTTGCAGAAGGCTGGGCGAATGCATATGCGCAAAAGAGCGAGAAAAATAGAAGTGTATTTGATTTCATTTTAGGCCGGATTAAGAACTTCGATTTGATATGAAATTATCGCTTCAAGTTAGGCAATAGTTTGGCCGGGGCAAAAAAGGATTTATTTTCTAGTTAAAGGTTAAAACCCTGCTCCCGGCGGTTCGTGACTAGTTTCTATAAATTTCAAATATTCGAAGACGAGAGACCGAGGACCGAATCCGTATAAAAGGAATAAGGAATAGGGTAAAGTTCTTCTGTCTTCCGTCTTTAAACCTATTGATTTTCAATCCATTGTGGTTTAGTTGGTGCAAAGGATCTAAATTTTCACTTTCATAAATAATGATGATTAAAATTGCAAAACAGTTTAATATTTTGTTAATTTATTGAATATTAATCAACTAAACTTTTAAAAAATGGAAGAGTATCTACCGTTGATCATTCAACTTGTAACCGGTGCAGTAGGAGGCAATGTCGCTGGAAAACTACTTAAGAATTTGTCTCTTGGAACTGTCGGGAATTCTATTTCCGGTATCCTTGGTGGTGGCCTTGGGGGCTACCTTTTGGGAATGCTCGGGCTAGGAGGCGGTGCCGCCACGGGCACTGATATGTCTGCAGCGACGGATGCTGTCGCTGGAGGAGGCATGGATATGTCCAGTATTTTAGGTAGTGTAGCAGGCGGTGGTGTTGGTGGTGGCGCTGTAATGGCCATAATCGGAGCCATTAAAAATGCAATGGCTAAATAGCAAAAACTCAAGACGAGTTCATGTACAATAATAGACCCTGACGCCACCGTCAGGGTTTTTTTGCCATTTATGAAACCGTATATTTGGTATAACTCAAATACTGAATACCATGAGGCTCTTGTCATCACTTGTATTGTTGCTAATGGTCGCCTCCTGTAGTGCGCAAAAGGCCTATGAAATCGGACAGATCGAAACACCAAATGGCGAGATTTTGGTCTGGCTTCATGACGAAACTCCAAATCACAAAGCAAGTTTTCTACAATTGGCCAAAGACGGCTATTGGGATTCTTTGACGTTCAATCGCGTGATACCCGATTTTGTTGCCCAAGGTGGGTGCCCCGATACCCCTGAAGGTTTCAATGACCCTGAATATCTGCTAGAGCCCGAATTCAGTGATAAGTTACTGCACGATTATGGAGCTTTAGGTGCCGGCAGGGATGACAATCCGGGTAAGCTTTCTGCCCGATGCCAATTCTACATTGTTCAAAACAAAGATGGCGAGCACCGATTAGATGGCGATTACACTGTTTTCGGCAAGGTCATTAAAGGGATGGATATCGTCGATGCCATCGTCAACGTAGAACGCGACTCGATTGACGAGCCCTTGACCCCGATTTCTTTGGATGTGAATATTATTTCTCTCAAAAAGGATGAACTCCAGAAATTATACCCTGATTTTTGACCTGCAAGGTGTTGCCGACGAAGGAGGCCTCCTTGTAGGTCTTTTTTAATGTTTTATCTGTGTGCCCGCGAATAGGCGATTCTTCTTTTTCAAATTCGTTATTTTTGACCAAATAAATTCCATGAAATACGACTTGATCCCCAACAGCCTTTTTAAAAAGAACCGCAAAAAATTCGTGTCGCAAATGAACCCCAAAAGCATTGCGGTTTTCAATTCCAATGATATTTACCCGATAAGTGCCGACAGTACGATGCCTTTTGAACAGCATCGCGATATTTTTTATTTGAGCGGGGCAGATCAAGAAGAAACGATTTTGGTTTTGTTCCCGGAGGCGATGGACAAAAAACATAGGGAGGTACTTTTTGTTCGTGAGACAAATGAGCATATTGCCGTTTGGGAGGGCGCTAAATTGACAAAAGAAAAGGCTACCAAAGTTTCGGGAATTGAAAGTATTTATTGGTTGTCGGATTTTGACAAGATTTTCTTTGATCTGATGACCGAAGCCGATACTATTTATTTCAACACTAATGAACACTATCGGCAAGCAGTAGAGACCGAGACACGTGAAGATCGCTTTATTCAAAAATGTAAAAAGGAATATCCTGCACATCAATATGCGAAGAGTAATCCTATTCTACAAGAAATTCGTGGAGTCAAGGAATCAGAGGAAATCGAGTTGATGCAAACGGCCTGTAACATTACCGAAAAAGGGTTTCGCAGATTATTAGGATTTATAAAACCAGGAGTTTGGGAGTACGAAATCGAAGCTGAGCTATTGCATGAATTTATTCGTAACCGCTCAAAAGGATTTGCCTATACTCCGATAATCGCCTCGGGTAATAATGCAAACGTTCTGCACTATATCGAAAACAATCAACAATGCTCGGATGGCGATATGATCTTGATGGATGTGGCGGCCGAGTATGCCAATTACTCCAGTGATTTGACACGAACCGTTCCCGTAAACGGAAAATTCACCAAGCGTCAAGCGGCTATTTATGAGGCCGTACTTCGGATAAAAAAAGAAGCTACTAGAATGCTCGTCCCAGGAGTGCTTTGGGCAGAGTACCATAAGGAAGTCGGCAAAATCGTTACCTCGGAGTTGCTCTCACTTGGGCTACTCGACAAGGCCGATGTGCAAAATGAAGATAAAGATCGGCCGGCCTATAAAAAATATATGATGCACGGCACGAGCCATCATATCGGTTTGAACACCCACGATTATGGGGCATTGAAAACTCCGATGAAAGCGAATATGGTTTTCACCGTTGAACCTGGCATTTATATTCCCGAAGAAAAAACGGGAGTTCGTTTGGAGGATGATGTGGTCATTCAAGAAAGCGGTGAGCCTTTTAATTTGATGGGGGATATTCCTATTGAGTTGGAAGAGATTGTGGAGTTGATGTCCCCAACCTAGTGTCGTGTCACCCCTCAAATGACGCACCAAGTCTTGTTCTTTTTCGTTTTTGTTCATCATAAAAAGACTCACGTAGCTACGGCTATGCTTACTTTTTATCATTTCACAAAATTCAAAAAATAACTGCGCCTTATCCGTCATTTGAGGGGTGACACGACACTAACCTTCCCCGGAGGGGAGGGGATTCATACTCAAACAAGACATTTCTTGTTTTCAAAATTTGCCTTATAGGTAGCTCCTCCCCTCAGGCGAGGGGAGGTGGCATCCGCTTTTCGCGAATGACGGAGGGGTCTCGCCCATGATTAAATTTAACTTGATTCTTAAGTTAAAATCATCGAACTTCACTTATCATCCGCTAAAAGGAACCTGTGCTGAGCTTGTCGAAGCATTAAAACTCCACTTAGCTAAACGTTGTAGTGCATTAACAAACAAAATCTAATTCAAACCACAATGAAGAACAAATTGATTGCTTTTTTTATTTTTTCTATAACTATTTCTCAAATATCAGCTCAAATCCAGAAGTTTGATTTCGAAGCAAATACGATTATAGTTCAAACGGACAATGGACCATTTACGCTTGTTGATTATGGTTCTGGCCCAGTAATTCTACT
>QIJL01000263.1 GCA_003232435.1 Flavobacteriales bacterium
ACAGGTAGTTTGCTTATTTCGCATTTGGCTTTGGGTAAATTGGATAAAATAAAAGAGATCTATTCCAATATAGATCAAGACAGTATTTTTAGTAATTGCCCTTTTATCGTAAAAAAGAAATACGGTGTAGATGAAATCTCGATCAATCATTGGAATGTTGCTAAGAACTTGATCAGGGGTAAAAAAACATTTGGTGAAAGCGAGAATCTTAGAAAACTTATTAGAAATAGTCTTACCGTCGAAGAATTCAAAGAATTGAAAAATGGCCCCAATGATGTGGTCGTGACCGTTTCTAATCTTTCTTTAAATCAAGTCGAGTACAAGTCTATTAACGATTGTACCTATGATGAGTACTGTGATTGGATCTGGATTTCTGCAAATTATACGCCCTTTATGAGCTTGGTGCGAAAAAATGGTTGTGAGTACGCAGATGGCGGACTTGGGAGTATCGTACCCATAGAAGAGGCTATACGAAGAGGTGCAACAGAAGTCGACGTGGTTGTACTGCATACTGAGGTAAGTTATATGAACCGTATGCCCTCGCGAAATCCGTTTGAGCTTTTGACGACAATGATGAGTTTCGTTTTGGATCGAATAGAAAACCAGAACATCAGAATCGGTAAACTGGTGGCAAATCAGAAAAACGCGATAATCAATCTGTATTATACGCCGACCATTTTGACCACGAATTCCCTGATTTTCGACAAAAAGAAAATGACTTTGTGGTGGAAACGTGGCTATCTATATGCCAAGAACAAAAATGAAGAGACCAACCCCATCGAGCCGAATGAGCATCAGTAGCCAGTACACGGTAGGCAGTAGACAGTTGGCAGTTGGCGAAAGTAAATTTTTGAACTTGATAATTAAGTTTGACTAGTGTCGTGTCACACCTCAAATGGTGGATAAGTCGCAGTTATTTTTTGAATTTTGCGAAATGATAAAAAATAAGCATAGCTGTAGGTAGCTACGCGAGTCTTTTTATGATGAGTAAAAACGAAAAAGAACAAGACTTGGTGCGTCATTTGAGGTGTGACACGACACTAGCCCTTACTTTGATTTTTCTTCCCCCTTTGAGGGCTATGGGACATAAGGCTTACCAGAGATTTCCGATTTCTTTTTTAACGAAAGAAAGAGCAGTGGCCGATGGTGAAGTTTTATCCATTGTCTCGGTCAAAATGTCCTCACGAAGTTTATCTGCTGAATCGGTTTCGCTCATAGCCGCTTTACGAATCATCTGAACCGTCGCACTCTTAGCTGCTTTGATGACATTCCACAATTCGTCGGTAAGATAGATCTGTTGCGAAAGGTTATGATCGAATTCATTTTCAATGCTCTGGATAAGCAAGTTTTCGTAAGCAGCCTTGTCTGCTGATTTCGGGGCAATACGTACTACCAAATTGGGTATTGAAATCCGCTCTAAAAATAAGGCCATACGCTCATAAGCTTGCAAGCGAATTGGTAATGTGCTTGCCTGGGAATCTTTATGCAAAAGATAACGACGACGGCCTTCTTCGTTTTTCGTGTGCATCTTAAAAAAATAGAATGCGACAACGCCTGTAACGACGGCCGGCAATAGAAAGCCGAACATCTGCAAAATAGATTCTCCTGTCATTTTGGTCTTGGTTAATTGGTTATGAATTAAGAACGAAGGATTCGTTCAAAAATTATAACCTGTCGACTCGAAACTGAAAATCTTAACCTCAGTTTTTCATTTCCTCTTTGACCATGGAATAAAAGGCCTTGTATTTCGGGTGGATTTTAAAAACGACACCTTCTTTTAGATTACCATCTTTTCCCAAGGATAAAATTCGCTCGGGAGCAATTTCAAATTTACTTTGAAGTAAGGTTTCAATGGCCAACGCCTGTTGCGCAGGTGTATTTAAATCTCCGGTCATACTTAATCCTTCAATGGTAACGGAAGTTTCCAGGTTTGCCTTTAGAACACCGGCAATTTTTCCGATCCATTCTTCAGATTCGGGAGTAACGGTTTTTCCTGTGTCGCTTCCAAATATAGTGGTCAAACCGGAAGATATGATAACGGCACCATTTGCAACACCGATTTTGGCATTTTCCCCCAAAGTCCGTTTGGCATTGGTCAATACGACAAGTGCTGTTGAATCATTACTTGCAAGCGCATCTTTGATATTTTTTAATTGTGCTTCTTTAGATTGAAGGCTAGACATCGCACTAGTGACGATGTCTGTGTTTTTGTTGGAGACCTCGGCAAAATTATTCAAGTTTTTCATTAAGGTGGTGTTGGCATCCTGTAATTCGGTTACCTGTGTTTTGTAGGATTCCGCTTCGGCCAAACTTATTCTTTCATTATTCCGGGCATCGGCGACTTCACTTTTTACAGAATCCAGCTGTGATTTTAAAACCGCGATTTCCGCGATGAGATCACTTTTTCTTTGGGAGTACACTGCCATGGCAGTGAATAAAACAATGCATGTCGTAAGTGCAATTCTTTTCATAGGTCGGTGTCGATTTTTCTGTTCGGCAACTTTTGTTCGTCAGATTTGATGAATCTGGCCACAAAAGTATAGTATTTAGTGATAGCCTCCTATAACATAAAGAAATGGCTTTAGAGACTGTGATCTTACTTGGTACAAGAATCTATTACTCTATTTTTTCTCGATAATCCCTTCCTCCTAAATAATCACAATCATGTAAATGTCGCATGCCCTCGAATTTTACCGGAGTCTTATTGTAACCATATGATGAGCGAAGCGTTCGGTTCAATTCGTTATCATCTACATTGACCTGTACATCGTTCATTGTGAATTGACAGGGATGTTCGTAACCAGCCGCGTGGGTAATTTCCACCAGTTCTTTTCTGAAGGTCTTGAAATATTGCGCAAGACGATCCGACTTCAAGGGAATATTGATGCCCCTTTGCAGCCATTTACTTTGAGTGGCCACCCCGGAAGGACATCTGTTGGTATGACAGACCTGGGCCTGAATGCATCCGATGCTCATCATGGCTTCTCGCGCGACGTTGATGCAATCGACGCCCATTGCGAAGGCCATTGCCGCTTTCCCCGGGAATCCTAATTTTCCGCTTCCAATGAAAACGATTCTTGAAGTCAAATTGCGAAGTTGAAATACTTGATACAGATTAGAGAATCCATACACCCATGGCAGCGATACATGGTCGGCAAAACTAGGAGGAGCGGCACCCGTTCCACCTTCGCCACCGTCAACGGTTATAAAATCAGGTCCCCGACCTGATTCTACCATAAGATCGGCCAATTCTTCCCATTGATCCAACTTGCCAATTGCCCCTTTAATACCAACTGGCAATCCTGTTTCTCCGGCAATCAGTTCAATTAGGTCGAGCAATTCAGGAATACTGTCAAATGCTTTATGGGTTGCTGGAGACAAAACATCTTTTCCGACTTCGACACCTCGTATTTTAGCAATCTCATGAGAAATCTTGGCACCCGGAAGCACTCCGCCCTTTCCAGGTTTGGCGCCTTGGGATAATTTTATTTCGATAGCTTTTATATAAGGATTTTCCGCTACGAGTTTTTTCATCTTTTCCAAGGAAAAATCTCCATCCTTTGAGCGCACTCCAAAGTAGCCAGTTCCAAAGTGAAAAATCACATCACCACCTTGTTTGTGATAGGGGGAGAGTCCGCCTTCGCCCGTATTGTGATATGCTCCTGATTTCATAACTCCTTTGTTCATGGCCTCGACCGCGGCCGCGGAAAGACTTCCGAAACTCATTGCGGAAACATTGATTACCGATGCAGGGCGAAAAGGTTTTTTCCGCTGGTTGTATTCTCCGATAATCTTCGCACAGGGTAAAAAAGTCTTGTCTTTCTTGTTCGGATGACCTTTAGGAACCTTAAAGGCCAACATTTGATTTTTGATAAAAATGTGCTGATGGGCATAGACATCGCGGTCGGTGCCAAAACCCTCATAATTGTTTTCACGTTTAGCGGAAGCATAGATCCAACCTCGTTCGATTCTATTGAAAGGAAGCTCTTCTCGGTTGTTCGCAACGAAGTATTGCCGCATTTCCGGACCAATACTTTCCAACCAGTAGCGTAAATGCCCAACTATTGGAAAGTTGTGTGAAATTGTATGGGACTTTTGAAAGAAAATATCGCGAATGGCAACTAGGGCAAGTACAATTATAATCCATACCCACCATGAAATGTTGCCTAGAAAGTCTAAAATTGGTTCCATAAAAGTTGGAGATGATTACTTGATTATCGGATATTGAATTTTAATCATTAAGGATTTTATCGATTATTTTATAAATCAAATATGCAGTGATTAAGGCAAGTCCAATGTAAGCAAACACTTTTCTCGCGGGATGCATATATTTGAGTTCTGTTCTAGTGTCAGGTCAAGCTAAAACCTACGTATGATCCAATGCATCTTTTGCACCATACCGTCGTTAAAAAATAATCGCGTAGCTACGGCTATGCAATGATTTTTTGCGTAGGCCCGGCACAAAATCTACGATTGCCCCATACGTCATTTCAGCCTTGACTTGACACTAGCATTTTCCCTATCTACTTTTTCTCGTATTTCCAACGCCTTTTCGAAATCAGAACTTCTGATATAAAACACGGCTGAACCCATTCCTCTTTGGAAAGAATCTTTTTGCTGCGGCCTATACCCAATTCTTCTCTTTTTTAATTCCTCCTGAAAAATTTTAGATGGAAACGCAAACCCGAATTCCACCATTTGAGTATTAAAATCATCCATCAAACCCCTCTATCCTAAAATTTGCAAACTTCCGCTTACCGAATACTGACAACTGCATACTGCTTACTGATTCAAGTAATCCAAACTCATCTCTGTCAAGGTTTTTACTCCCAAGATCAACCCGCTATCATCGATTATAAAATCGGGCGTGTGGTGTGGAAATGATTCTGTCGCGCCAGGAGTCATTCCTCCCAAGAAAAAGAAGAACCCTGGAACCTTTTTTTGAAAGTACGAGAAATCTTCGGCACCTGTGATCGCCTTTTGCGTTTGAACGTTTTCGGCACCGGCCACGCGTTGCATCGTCGGTAACATTTGTTCGACCAGTGCGGGTTCATTATAGGTAATATCCGTCGCATCCCTAATCTCTATTGTTGCGTCTCCTCCATAGGCCTTGGCGATAGTCGGCACCATTTCTTCCATTCGCCTATTGACCATGGCCTTCATGTCATAATCCAAAGTTCTGATGGTACCGATCATTTCGGCACTTTCAGGAATGATATTAAAACGCACCCCGCTCTTTATTTTTCCAACGGTGATCACCGCTGCCTCATCGGTCAATTTGACCTCACGGCTTATGATCGTTTGGAGTCCGTCAATGATCTTGGCACTGATCAAAATAGGATCCACACCTGACCAAGGCTGTGAACCATGGCTTTGCTTACCTTTTACGTTTATGGTAAAGATCTGCGCAGCGGCCATCATTCCGCCAGATTTATAGCGAATTACGCCCACGGGAGTTTGCGAATTGATATGCAGGCCAAAAATGGCATCTACCTTCGGATTTTCAAGAACACCTTCCTTGATCATCAAAGCGGCACCACCTTCCTCGCCGGGCGGTGGCCCTTCTTCGGCAGGTTGAAATACAAATTTTACGGTTCCTTTTATTTTATCCTTGTTTTTGGATAGAACTTCCGCAACACCCATTAATATAGCGGTATGGGTATCATGACCACATGCGTGCATAACGCCCACCTTTTCGCCCAAAAACTCCGATGTCACGTTCGATTTAAAAGGTAGATCATTACGTTCTGTCACGGGCAGGGCATCTATGTCTGCTCTAAGGGCTACTACTTTTCCTGGATTGTTGCCTTTTAGTACACCGACAACTCCTGTGTGTGCAACTCCGGTCTGTACCTCAATGCCCAAAGATTTCAAATGCTCGGCTATCTTTTCGGCGGTTTTGAACTCACGATTGGAAAGCTCGGGGTTTTGATGAAAATACCTTCGCCATTCAATCACCTTGCCTTCTATTTTTGAATAATCTTTTTCTAAATTCGGACCTTGCGCCATGGCAAAAACCCCGAAAAACAACATTGCTGATAAACTTAGTTTTTTCATTTGTCTCATTTAAAATTTTATAAGTCGATATCCTTCATCTTGTAGTTGAATTAATGCCGTCATTGCCGAAAGTGACAATTGTACACCAGAAATTAAATCCTCTTTTGGGAACCCTCTTGAAACTGAAGACTGTCCGCAGAAAATGACTTTCACATCGGCATTCAATAATTCTTCCATTAAATCTGTATTAGGGTTTTTTGTACCGTATTTATCTTGATAAGCGGCGTCCAAAATTATATCCTTAGATGCCGCATTGTGAACAACGATTACCGCCTTAAGGTTTTTAGCGGGTACGCCAGCTTGGGCATGCATATTTAAAAAGCGGGCGGCCGTTTCGATTTTTGCGTTTACCGCATTCTTGTCTTCCGGGGAATCCATAATATCAAAAACCACCTTGTATTCTCTAGTGGTATCGACTTCAATATCTGCATTCTCGATTTTCCAGACTTTACCGTAGTTAGCGATAATCGGGCCGGCTTTTTTTTCTTGGGAAAATATTGGAGATATACTGAGAATAGATAGTAAGAGGAATGATGAAAATACCCTAATTTGCATGTTTAGTGTTTGAGCCCCTAATATACTCCTGCCAAATAGAAATCCGAAATTTCTACTTGGTCTTTTTCCCCATACCTTCGTTAAAATTTTTCGCCGTAGCTAAGGCTATGCCGAAAAATTTTGCCTTGGTATGAGAAAAAATCTCTGCCTTGATTCTCCCGAATTTCTATTTAGCACGAGTATATATTCAAATTCGTAGGATTTTCGACCGACATTGTTTATAATTATTAGAGAGTTGTCAAAGCCAAAAGCTCAAATATGGCTAAATTTACGCTCTCTTTTTAGGAAGGTAAGCTTGGAAAAATATCTAGATCAACTTAATGAAGCCCAAAAGGCCCCTGTCTTGCACAAGGAAGGCCCGCTTATGGTTATTGCCGGTGCAGGATCGGGAAAAACAAGGGTTTTGACCTATCGAATTGCCTATTTGATGGATCAAGGCGTCGATGCGTTCAATATTTTGGCATTGACCTTTACCAACAAGGCCGCTCGCGAAATGAAAAAGCGTATCTCGAATATCGTAGGTGCCGAGGCCAAGAATCTTTGGATGGGTACTTTTCACTCCGTATTTGCAAAATTGTTGCGCTACGATGGATCCAAGTTGGGCTTCCCAAGTAATTTTACGATTTACGACACACAAGATAGTCAGCGTCTTATTTCTTCCATTATCAAGGAGATGGCCTTGGACAAGGATATCTATAAATACAAACAGGTACAGAATAGAATCTCTTCATTTAAAAACAGTCTGATTACCGTAAAGGCCTATTTGCAGAATCCTGAACTGATGGAGGCCGATGCCATGGCGAAGCGGCCACGAATGGGGGAAATCTATCAAAACTATGTCGACCGTTGTTTCAAGGCCGGAGCGATGGATTTTGACGATTTGTTATTGCGTACCAATGAACTGTTGACACGCTTCCCGGAAGTGTTGATGAAATATCAAGATCGGTTTCGATATATCTTGGTCGATGAGTATCAAGATACCAACCATTCGCAATACCTGATAGTAAAGGCGTTATCGGATCGTTATCAAAATATTTGCGTGGTTGGCGATGATGCGCAGAGTATTTATTCCTTCCGGGGGGCGAATATCAGTAATATCCTGAATTTTCAGAGAGATTATGATGAGGTAGGCGTTTACCGTTTAGAGCAAAACTATCGTTCGACCAAGAATATTGTCAACGCTGCAAACTCCATTATTGCGAATAACAAAAACCAATTAGAGAAGGTCGTTTGGACTGCAAATGATGACGGGGCGGCAATAAAAATCCATCGCAGCGTTACCGATGCTGAAGAAGGTCGCTTTGTGGCCGGCTCGATATTCGAGAACAAGATGCAGCAACAATTGCCCAATGGTGATTTTGCCGTACTCTACAGAACAAACTCGCAATCGCGGTCCATTGAAGATGCTTTGCGTAAAAAGGATATTGCATATCGTATTTATGGAGGATTATCTTTTTACCAGAGAAAGGAAATCAAAGATGTGCTATCGTATTTGCGTATTGTCATCAACCCCAAGGATGAAGAGGCGTTAAAAAGAATTATCAATTACCCCACAAGGGGAATAGGTCAGACCACTATCGAAAAAATAGTAGTTGCAGCCAACCATTACGACCGATCGATGTTCGAAGTCATGGAAAATCTGGATAAAATCGATCTGCGGATAAACGGAGGCACTAAACGAAAGTTGCAAGATTTCGTGACGATGATCAAAAGCTTCCAGATTATGAACGAAGGTGCCGATGCCTTTACTTTGGCCGAGCATGTGGCAAAGAAGACCGGGATTTTGATGGAATTCAAAAAGGATGGTACTCCCGAAGGTATTGCCCGAATGCAGAACATCGAAGAACTTTTAAACGGTATCAAGGACTTTGTCGAAGGTCAAAAAGAACTTGCAGACGCTACCGGAAATATTTCTGAATTTTTGGAAGATGTGGCCCTCGCTACGGATCTGGATAAAGACACAGGCGATGATGACCGGGTGGCATTGATGACCATTCACTTGGCCAAAGGATTGGAATTTCCATACGTCTATATTGTCGGAATGGAAGAGGATCTATTTCCTTCCGCCATGAGCATGAGCACCCGAAGCGAACTTGAAGAAGAACGGCGATTGTTTTATGTGGCACTAACGCGAGCTGAGAAACAAGCTTATTTGACTTATGCCCAAACAAGATATCGTTGGGGGAAACTGATCGATGCAGAACCCAGTCGTTTTATTGAAGAAATAGACGAAAAGTTTGTTGAAAATCTAACTCCGATCGAAAATACATATCGCTATAGATCATTGATCGATGCAGATATATTCGGGGATGTCGATAAATCAAAACTCCGACAAGAAAAACCAAAAAATGGAACGGCTCCCGCCTTAGGCACTCCGAATGCTTCGCAACTGCGAAAACTACGGAAGTTGAAACCGCAACTGGCACAACCTATGGGCAATACCAATATAATCGATTCGAACTTAACAGAAGGCTCTTTGGTCAATCATACTCGATTCGGAAAAGGGAAAGTCCTTAAAATAGAAGGAGTCGGCAACGATAAAAAGGCGGAGATTCAATTCGAAAAAGGAGATATTAAAAAGTTGTTGCTCCGATTCGCAAAGCTGGAGGTTATTTCTTGAGGAAAAGTTATTGGGTCACAAGTTATTGGAAGTCGATAAAAGACCCCAAAGGTTTCCAAAACCTTTGGGGTCTTTCTTTGATATTAAGTATTAAA
>QIJL01000490.1 GCA_003232435.1 Flavobacteriales bacterium
TTTGTGATTTTTTTTCCATCATAACTACTAACTCCACTTGCTGTTTCAAACCAAATTTCTCCATTTTTATCTTCTTGTATTGAACGGATTTGATTACCAGATAAGCCTTCATTAGTTGTAAAGTATTCAAATGATTTTCCGTCAAATAGGCATACACCTTCTTGATGACTTCCAAACCAATAATTCCCTTTACTATCTTGAAAGATAGAGCGAATTCCAGAAGTGAATTTTAAGGTGTCGGTTTTTGTAGAGTTTACAAATTCAGATTTGCTAATTTCCTTTTGGGAAGATTTCTTTTCAACACAGGAAAAGTTCAGGGTTAAAACTAGAATTAGAAATATCAATTTAAATAATTTGTTCATTTAGGTTTTCTTATGACGCACAACTCACTTATATGTGATATGTTTTCATCACTTTTATACCAAAGTGAGCGGCTATGAGTCTGTTTTTACTAATAAAGGCATTCATATCGATCTAAAAATAGACTCGTACAAAAGGCATCAACGCTCCTGCATAAATACTTTTATCACTGTCATAAAGAACATCATAGCGTAGGCCAACGGTCATAAAATTGTTGGTATATCCCAGTCCCAAAAAGAGGCCGGGCGACCAGTAATCGGTCTCCAAGTTCGTTGAACCGATCAAAGTGTAATTTCTATTGATCCGTAACTGCTCTAGTTCGGCCGAGAGCTGTAAAAATGGTATTGGGTTATAGAGTGTTATAATGCTTCCGCCATAGGCCGTTCTTTTATCCTCCCTGAATTTGGCGTAATTAAAAGTAACGCTGAGTCCGGCGGCGAATTGATCGCTGACCTGATAAATGGCACTGGGCGAAATTGCGGCATTGAAACCGCCATTGGTAAAACCAAGTCCGAGTCCACCACCGAAGCGCACTTGGCTCCAAAAAGCACTTTTAGGTTTCGGGTCTTGCGTATATGCTTCTATCGTTGAAAAGGCCAAAAATATGACCAGCACGAGTATTTTTAAGCGGGGGAAATTTGATTTTTCCATTTCCATTGATTTTTTGTGATTATGCCATCTAAGATACACCTAGAAATGTTAAATGTTGTATTTTTGATTAACTTTTACATCGAATATAGAGTAGTCTTTTATGGATAATTATTCGTTTCTGAACGCGGCGCACTTCTTTTTTTGCCGAGCGTTATGATCGGTATTTGACGAATCCCGATAGTATTGAACCGAGTCTGCGCGCCTTTTTTCAGGGCTTCGATTTCGGTATGGAGAACCTATTGAGCGAAAACGGTGTCGCAGCCCAAAATGGAGCGGTAGCTTCAGAGAATGGCGAAACCGGTGCTATACCCCAGTCGCTACAGAAAGAGTTCCAGGTCGTAAAATTGATCGATGGTTATCGTAGCAGGGGCCATTTGTTTACAAGAACGAACCCCGTTAGGGATCGAAGAAAATATTCGCCCACGCTCGACATCGAAAATTTCGGACTAGAACAAAACGATCTCGATACCGTCTTCAATGCAGGGGAGATCCTGGGCATTGGCTCAAGTACACTTCGCAAAATCATTAACCATCTTCAGAGGATCTATTGCGACGCCATTGGGGTCGAATATATGTACATAAGAGATCCCGAACGGGTAGAATGGATCCAAAGTTGGATCAATGTCAATGACAATCACCCGAAGTTCGATGCAAGTCGCAAAAAGCACATCCTAAAAAAACTGAACCAAGCGGTTTCCTTCGAAGGATTCTTGCATACCAAATATGTCGGGCAGAAGCGGTTTTCTTTGGAAGGTAACGAATCTTTGATTCCGGCACTCGATGCTATAGTCGAAAGGGCTGCCGAATTGGGGGTCGAGCAATTCGTGATGGGCATGACCCACCGCGGAAGATTGAATGTGTTGACCAATATTTTCGGAAAAAAGGCAAAAGATATTTTCAGCGAGTTCGACGGCAAAGATTATGAAGAAGAAATCTTTGATGGCGATGTAAAATATCACTTGGGCTGGACTTCGGATCGGGTCGCCTCTAATGGCAACAAGATCGTCATGAACATAGCACCCAACCCCTCGCATTTGGAAACGGTAGGGGCAGTGGTCGAAGGAATTTCCCGAGCAAAACAGGATAGCGACTACCAAGATGATTTTTCAAAAGTCTTGCCGATAGTTTTACATGGCGACGCTGCCATCGCCGGCCAGGGAATTGTCTATGAAATTGTACAAATGGCCACTTTAGATGGTTATAAGACCAATGGCACCATTCATATAGTGGTAAATAACCAGATTGGTTTTACGACCAATTATCTTGATGCACGCTCATCGACATATTGCACCGACGTGGGCAAAGTTACCTTGAGCCCTATACTGCATGTGAACGCAGATGATGCCGAAGCGGTCGTTCATGCCGCATTGTTCGCCCTTGAGTATCGCATGCAGTTCAAAAGAGATGTTTTTATCGACCTTTTAGGGTATAGAAAGTACGGTCATAACGAAGGTGACGAACCTCGATTTACCCAGCCGAAATTGTACAAGGCAATCGCAAAGCATAAAAACGCTAGGGATATTTATGCAGAAAAATTGTTGGCCGAAGGTGCTATCAGTGAAGGTTTTGTAAAGGAACTGGAAAAAGAATATAAGGAGTCTCTTGAGGAGGAATTGGAAGATTCCCGTAAAGAAGATAAAACGGTCATCACTCCCTTTATGGCATATGCCTGGAAGGGTTTCGAAAATGTCCGGGAATGGGAAATGCTCGATGCAGTGGATACCTCTTACGATAAAAAGAAATTGACCAAGGTCGCAAAGACGATAACCGAGCTTCCTAAAGATAAAAAGTTCTTAAGAAAGGTCGAGCGCTTGGTTGGCGACCGCAAGAAAATGTTCTTCGAGACCGATAAATTAGATTGGGCAATGGGCGAACTGTTAGCCTATGGTACTTTGCTAGAGGAAGGATTCGGAGTACGCTTTTCGGGCCAAGATGTCGAAAGGGGAACCTTTTCACATCGCCACGCGGTCATGAAAGTCGAAGAAAGTGAAGAAGAGGTTCTGTTGTTGAATCATGTGGCCGAAAAGCAGGGAACTTTTCAAATTTACAATTCCCTTTTATCCGAATATGGGGTAGTCGGTTTTGATTATGGGTACGCCATGGCGAGTCCGAATACCTTGACCATTTGGGAAGCGCAATTCGGCGATTTCAGCAACGGTGCACAGATTATGATCGACCAGTATATTTCAGCTGCCGAGGACAAATGGAAATTACAGAACGGATTGGTCATGTTGCTTCCTCATGGATATGAAGGTCAAGGGGCGGAACATTCTTCCGCTCGTATGGAAAGATATTTACAATTATGTGCAAGGGATAATATGTACGTGGCCGATGTTTCTACTCCGGCACAGGTCTTTCATATTTTTAGACGGCAGATGAGGGTCAACTTTAGAAAACCGTTGATCGTTTTTACGCCTAAAAGTCTGTTGCGCCATCCACGGGCTGTATCAACAGTTGATGAATTGGCTTCGGGAAGTTTTCAGGAAGTTATCGACGATGCTTCCGCTGATGTCAAAAAAGTAAAATCACTGGTATTTTGCACCGGTAAGTTCTACTATGATCTTTTGGCACGAAAGGAAGAATCGAAGCGCGATGATGTCGCTTTGGTACGATTGGAGCAATTGTTTCCGATTCCTACTGAAAAAATAAACGCGATTATAGAAAAATACAAAAGCGCCGACGATTTGGTCTGGGCACAAGAAGAGCCCCGAAATATGGGTGCGTGGAGCCATTTGATGATGCACTATAAAGATGCCCATAAGTTCAGGGTGGCCTCTCGAAGGTTCTATGCGGCACCGGCGGCGGGTAGTGCGGTACGTTCAAAAATGCGACACCAACAGGTTATCGACTATGTTTTCGATAAGACCAAGGACAATATGACAAGGCGGAAGTCAAAATAAGACCGACCTGCAAGGTTTCAAGAACCTTGTAGGTTTGGTTAGAAGGCAGTAGGTTTGTGGTACCGGCAAGGTCTTGAAGACCTCGTAGGTATAGCTTGATAAAAAAAGTCAAAAGAATGATATTAGAAATGAAAGTTCCCTCTCCAGGGGAGTCGATTACCGAAGTCGAGATAGCCGAATGGTTGGTTGAAGACGGCGATTATGTCGAAAAAGATCAGGCGATAGCCGAAGTCGATTCGGATAAGGCGACCTTGGAACTTCCTGCCGAGGAGGGTGGAACCATTACCTTAAAAGCCGAGGAAGGCGATGCTGTACCGGTAGGAGCAGTGGTTTGTTTGATAGATACGAGTGCTGCAAAACCGGATGGCGCCGAATCTGCTTCTAAGGTGGAAAAAAAGGAAGCAACACCCAAGAAGGAAGAAGCCAAACCAACGGCAGAAACCAAAGATGATAAAAAGACCTATGCCACTGGCGCGTCATCACCCGCTGCCAAGAAAATATTAGATGAAAAAAACATCGATTCAGCCAATGTAAAAGGCTCCGGCAAGGATGGTCGAATTACCAAGGAAGATGCCGTTAAAGCATCACCCTCAATGGGCAGTCCGTCTACCGGTGGAAGTAGGGGAGAGGCCCGTTCGAAACTTTCGATGTTAAGAAGAAAAGTCGCCGAGCGCCTGGTAATGGTCAAAAACGAAACGGCAATGTTGACCACTTTTAACGAGGTCGATATGTCTCCTATTTTTGATTTGCGCTCCAAATTTAAAGAAGACTTCAAAGTGAAATACGGCGTGAGTTTGGGCTTTATGTCCTTTTTCACCAAAGCCGTGGTCAGGGCTTTGGAAATGTATCCTTCGGTCAATTCGATGATCGATGGCAAGGAAATGATTTCTTATGATTTCTGTGATATCAGTATTGCGGTATCTGGCCCGAAAGGGTTAATGGTGCCTGTTATCAGAAATGCCGAAAACCTTACTTTCAGGGGAGTGGAATCGGAAGTGAAAAGATTGGCCATTCGTGCCCGCGAAGGCGAGATTACCGTTGATGAAATGACCGGTGGAACATTTACGATTACAAATGGTGGTGTTTTCGGGTCCATGTTATCGACACCGATAATCAATCCACCGCAAAGTGCTATTCTAGGCATGCACAACATTGTGGAAAGGCCCATCGCAAAAGATGGCAAGGTCGTTATTGCCCCGATAATGTTCGTGGCACTTTCTTATGATCACAGAATTATCGATGGCAAGGAATCCGTTGGATTTTTAGTGGCGGTCAAAGAAGCACTGGAAAGTCCCGAAGAAATCTTGATGGATGGCAATGCGAAGAAAGCCTTGGAGATGTAGACCGTTGTTAATTCGAGTGCTACACAAAAAAAGCCTTTTGGTATTTATAGATCAGCCCTGCAGTTGTGAAAACTAGCGGGTCTTTTTATTTCTTCCTTTTGAGATAAACACAATTTTTGTTATAGTCTATGATGGCCCTAGCTTTTTTTAAGATATCGGCACCGATGATTCCGTCTACGGGAAAAGCCTTATGATCAACAAGTGCCCGGTTTACATGTATGAGGTCAAAGAGTACTATTTTAGTTTTTTTCTTTTCCCAATCTCCAATGGTGATTATATTCTTTGTTGAGATTTGGGTATCCATATCGGTGGCACCCGCTCCCGCAGCCTTTATTTTTGAATCTTTAGAAGTAAGATTGAAAAATTCCAATTTATCAAAACCGACGCAGGTATTCGATGCACCTGTATCTAAAATGAATCGTCCGGTAATTCCGTTTATAGAGGCATTGATTTCAAAATGATTGGTTGCCGTAAGCACCAAGGGAACTCGAATGTAGTTTTTGTTTTTTAAAAATTTTTTGAGGCTCCCCATCTTTTTATTGGTAAAGATAAACCTATTTTTGTGCATGATCTTGACCGATACCCATACCCACCTTTATAGTGAAGCTTTTGACGAAGACCGCTCAGAGGTCATAAAAAATGCTATGAACGAAGGCATTTCCAGGTTCTTTATACCGGCAATAGATTCTACCTATACCGCATCAATGTTAGCCTTGGAGAATTCCTATCCCGAAAATATTTTTTTGATGATGGGCTTGCATCCTACACATGTGAAGGAGAATTATCAAGAAGAATTAATCCATGTTGAAGAAATGCTAACTGCACGAAAGTTCTACGCAGTTGGGGAAATTGGAATAGACCTTTATTGGGATAAAACTTTTTTACAACAACAACAACAAACCTTTAAGCATCAAATTCACTTGGCGAAAAAATTCAAACTTCCTATAGTTATTCACTGTAGAGATGCCTTTGACGAAATTTTTGAAATCTTGGAAGATGAAAAGTCAAACGACCTTTTCGGGATTTTCCATTGTTTTACCGGAAGTATTGAACAAGCTAGAAAAGCGATATCGTATAACATGAAATTAGGGATAGGGGGGGTGATCACTTTCAAAAACGGAAAAATCGATACTTTTCTAGAACAAATCGATTTGAAAAATATAGTTTTGGAGACCGATTCACCATATCTGGCTCCCGTGCCATATCGTGGAAAACGGAATGAGAGTTCATACCTTATTAAAGTGCTTGAAAAACTTTCTAGTATATACGGTAGAGATAAGGAGGAAATTGCTCGCATAACCACCGATAACTCAAAAGACATTTTCGGAATCTGATAAATAGCTCCGATTGAAAAATAAAGCGAATATTTTATTGATTTACACTGGTGGTACCATCGGGATGGTAAAGGACTATAACTCAGGTACCCTCAAGCCTTTCAATTTTAAAAAGCTCGAAAAGCATATCCCAGAATTGGGTCAACTCGATTGTCACATAGACCCGGTCTCATTCAAAGATCCAATTGACTCCTCGAATATGAATTCAGATCATTGGGTAATTATTGCCGAACTTATAGAATCTCATTACGATACTCATGACGGTTTTGTGGTTTTGCATGGTAGCGACACAATGAGCTACACGGCATCAGCCTTGAGTTATATGCTCGAGAATTTATCAAAGCCTGTGATTTTCACGGGTTCTCAATTACCAATAGGTGATTTAAGAACCGATGCAAAAGAAAATCTGATTACTGCAATACAGATTGCATCTTTGAGCAAAAAAGAATCCCCCTTGATTCGCGAAGTATGTTTGTATTTTGAATATAAACTGTATCGTGCCAACCGAACTACGAAAATCAATGCCGAGCATTTCGAGGCATTTGCATCTTTGAATTATCCGGCTTTGGCCGAATCGGGCGTTCATTTAAAGGTGTATGAAGAAAATTTGATAAAGACCAACACGCGAAAAAAGCTCAAGGTCCGCACACAGATGGATACCAATGTTGCCATATTGAAGTTGTTTCCTGGATTAAGTGAAAACATATTCCGAAGTGTTTTGACCGCCCCGAATCTAAAAGCCCTGATTTTGGAGACATACGGTGCTGGAAATGCGCCGACCGAAGAATGGTTGGTTTCTGAACTCAAGGATGCCATAAAAAAGGGTATTCATATTATTAATGTAACCCAATGTTCTGGCGGTAGTGTTATCATGGGTCAATATGAAACAAGCCAACAACTAAAAAAACTCCGTATCATCAACGGAAAAAACATTACGACCGAAGCGGCCATCACCAAGTTGATGTATCTTTTGGGAAGCGGTGTGCCGTCTAAATTATTTAAGACCGTTTTTGAGACTTCTCTTCGTGGAGAGATGGATTAAATTATCATTTCAAATTTTATTTAACAGGATTTTTTTTGTTTCTTCGGCACCTTGAATTCATGAATTAGAGAGGTGGCCGAGTGGTCGAAGGCGCACGCTTGGAAAGCGTGTATACCCCAAAAGGGTATCGAGGGTTCGAATCCCTTCCTCTCTGCTAGAACATTCGCCCCTCCTTTGAAAATGTCGAAGCTTGTTTCAGTATTTTTAAGGAGGGGCGAATGTGCAACTGTAAAGCAGTTGAGCAGTATGTTCTTGATGACCAATACAGAGGTGCGCGGAAAAAAGAATTTAATCCCTTCCTCTCTGCGAAAGTGATAGGTAAGAAGTTGATTTTGAAAGGCTTCTCGATCTATTGCTTAATAACTTTTTTAATTGCAAAATTTTTATATCTTTAACCCTATTAACTAACTAATATTTAAGTTTGAACGAAATGAAAAAATTATTCTCTATCCTGGCAATGGCCGGGTTATTTGTCTTAAGTACAAATACGGTAAATGCAAAGGCAGCGACTGCGACTATGGTTTCGAACCTTTCGGCAACGGTCACAACAACGGCGGTTATGCTGCAAGATGAAGCTCCAGCTGAGGCTGAACAAAGTTTCATGCAAGTCTTGAAGGAGTATTTCATCAAAGGTGGTGCCGGCTTCATGGGCATTGTTCTTTTATGTTTGATCCTTGGTTTGGCCGTAGCTATTGAAAGGATTATCTATTTGAATATGGCGAGCACCAATACAGCCAAATTAAGACAGCAAGTCGAAGACGCCTTGGCATCAGGTGGTGTAGAAGCTGCAAAGGAAGTTTGTAGAAATACAAAAGGCCCGGTTGCTTCGATTTACTACCAAGGACTAGATCGCGCCGGCGAAAGCATTGAATCTGCTGAGAAAGCGGTCGTTTCATACGGTGGTGTTCAAATGGGGCAATTAGAGAAAAACGTGTCTTGGCTTTCATTGTTCATCGCCATTGCGCCAATGCTCGGGTTCATGGGCACTGTAATCGGTATGATCCGGGCTTTCGATAAGATTAGTACCGTAGGTAATTTGAGTGCTTCACTTATTGCAGGCGACATTCAGGTAGCACTTTTGACAACGGTTTTCGGTCTTATTGTGGCTATCATCCTTCAGATTTTCTATAACTACATCATTGCTAAGATCGACAGTATTGTCAATGATATGGAAGATTCTTCGATTTCTTTAATCGATATGTTGGTAGATCACAAAAAATAAGTCGGACTCTTAATTCAAAGCATTATGCACAAAATTGTTAAAATTGCACTCGTAGTGGTAGGATTGATCGGAGCCTTGCTTTGGTTTATGCTTCCCGAAGCGGAAATGCCGGCCCCAGAGGCCGCGGAGAGCGGGGCGATAAATGGTATGTTCGTTATTACATATATTTTGCTCGGAATTGCCGTAATCGCAAGTCTACTGTTTACGTTAAAGAACTTGTTCGCGAACCCCAAGAGCCTCAAAAAGACCTTAATGGTCGCTGGTGGCTTTCTTTTGGTCGTAGCAATCGCCTATGTACTGGCCAGTGGAACCGATGTTAGTATCGATGACATGGCCGCTAGTGGTATAACGACGACAGAAAGCACAATAAGAAACATCGGTACGGGACTGAATGTATTTCTCATTTTGACCCTTATCGCCGTGTTACTTATGATTATACCAGGTGTAAAAAAGTTATTCAGCAAATAATTAAAACAGAATACTATGGCTAGAAGAGGAGGAGCACCCGAAGTAAATGCGGGATCCATGGCAGATATAGCTTTCTTGTTACTCATCTTTTTCTTGGTAACCACTACTATAGAAACCGATGCAGGACTAGATCGCATGTTGCCGCCGATGGAGCCGCCCGAAGATGATGTCGTGATCAAGCAGAAAAACATCTTGCAAGTAATTATCAATAGAAATGGTCAGTTGCTTGTAGATGATGAACTTACGGAGCTAAGGGCCCTTAGAGTAAAGGCTAAGGATTTCTTGGACAACAATGGTGACGGAACTTGCACTTTCTGTAAGGGTAAGAAGAATTTGGAATCTTCTGATAATCCGACCAAAGCGATTATCTCATTGAAAAATGACAGGGAAACAAAATACAGCACCTATATCACGGTTCAAAACGAATTGGTAGGTGCTTATAATGACCTAAGAGATAGGGAAGCACAAAGACTTTTCGGTCGTGATTTTACTGAGATGGAAGCTGAATATTTGGATCAGCAAACGCCGCCTAGTGTAAAGGGAAAGTTGAAGGATAAGGTCAAGCAACTTAAAGAGCTTTTCCCACAGAAACTTTCTGAGGCTGAAACATCGTCAAATTAATAAGCTTAAATAATATAATATGTCTAAGTTCAGTAAGAAGAAAAGCGGCGATTTGCCAGCTGTAAATACGGCTTCATTACCTGATATTGTGTTTATGCTTTTGTTCTTTTTTATGACGGTAACCGTCATGAAAGACAATACGATCAAGGTAGCAAACACATTGCCGAATGCCAGTGAAATCAAAAAGTTGGACAAGAAGGATAGGGTAATCTATATTTATGTCGGAAAGCCTTCACGGGAATATGAAAAAGTTTATGGCACAGAGCCAAAAATTCAGCTTAATGATAAGTTCGCGGATCCATCTGAAGTCGGTTCTTATATTTTACAGGAAAGAGCAAAGAAACACCAAGACTTACAAAACTTTTTGACAACTTCTTTGAAAGTCGACAAAGATGCCAACATGGGTATTATATCTGATATTAAAGCAG
>QIJL01000586.1 GCA_003232435.1 Flavobacteriales bacterium
ATGCTGTTAAAAAATGGCTTCATCTGGGCACAACCTGCCCGTCCGTTCAGGCGGGAAGCCGATATTCTCGGTTCCAAACAAAAAGTTTAAACCAGTTCAATGTGTATCGACAAAAATACTAAGAAACTGCATAACTTTTGAACCCTTTTATAAAATCAGCGATCAAAACGGGTACGGGGTAATTTTCAAGGGAGGTCATAGTCACACTATCAGGCAATTCTTCATTGGTTTTTATAATCCAGAAACGGGTGTGAAGATGTTGGTGCGAAAGTTTATGAATGATTTCCTTTTCATTGTATAAGCTCAAAGACCTTGATTCTTTAACACCGGTAAGTTCTTTCATCTTCTTTCGAATATCATTTTTTCCGATTTCACTTTCGGATTCAAACAAAGGGAATTCCCAAAGATTTTGCCAGATTCCCTTGCCCTTGCGCTGTTGAAGATAGGTTTCGTCTTTCTCATTTAGCACAACCAAATAATTAAAATATCTTTTTCTGATTCTGGTCTTATTGATTTTAACAGGAAGTCTACCAACTAGGTTCTTCTGAAGGGCAACACAACTTTCATTCAAAGGGCAGCCTACGCAATCAGGTTTTTTAGGTGCGCATTGCAAAGAGCCAAACTCCATGATGCCCTGATTATAGTCCCGAATATTCCGGGTATCCATAACTTCTGCTGCCAATTCTCTAAAATACTTGGCTCCTTCAACGCTGTTTATAGGTTTTTCCACTCCAAAATAGCGGGCCAAAACGCGAAAAACGTTTCCGTCGACCACGGCCTTTGGTTCATCAAAACAAATAGAGGCTATCGCACTGGCCGTATAATCGCCCACTCCTTTCAACTTCATAAGCCCTTTATAGGTTTGAGGAAATCGATTATCTAAATCAAAGGCTACCACCTTGGCGGTAGCATGCAGATTTCGGGCACGAGAGTAGTAGCCGAGACCCTGCCATAGCTTCAACACCTCCTCTTCAGAGGCAACGGCCAAGTCTTTGACTGTAGGAAAACGCTCTGCAAACTTCAAATAATATGGTGTGCCCTGGGCAACCCTCGTCTGCTGAAGCATAATTTCGGAAAGCCAGATGAGATACGGATTTTTGGTGCCACGCCAAGGCAATTCACGTTTATTCAAGGCATACCAATCAAGAATCTTTTTTGAAAAAGACATGGGCTGAACAATAGTGATCGAAAGTAACAGTTTATATACTTAAAATTAGCCCTTTACAGTAAAAGATGAATTTAATTTATATATTTGCAAGCCAAAAAAACTTAGTAAAACTAAATGAAAAAATGACGAAAGCTGAAATTGTATCGAAGATCTCGGAGAAACTTGGAATTGAAAAAGGAGATGTACAGGCAACTGTTGAATCTTTTATGGAGGAAGTCAAATCATCTTTGGAAAATGGGGATAATGTTTACCTGCGAGGTTTCGGAAGTTTTATAGTAAAGACCAGAGCCGAAAAGACCGGCAGAAATATTTCAAAGAACACCACCATTAAAATTCCTGCACATAATATTCCCGCTTTTAAACCGGCGAAGGTTTTTGTTGAGAGCGTGAAAAGCAATGTGCTTGTAAAATAAAAGGTATTAAACCTCATCTGCCAATTGGCGGACTGAACCCAATAACAGAAATCGTCCGCCAGTTGGCGGACGAGGTATTAACCAAGATTCCGCTGAAATAGCGGGATTAGCCCGCCGGCAGGCAGGTTTCAGTTCGTCCGCCTTTGGCGGACTTCTTAAAATCGAGTTTCACTAATAAAAAATAACGAATAAAAAACAGGTTTATGCCGAGTGGTAAAAAGAGAAAAAGACACAAGGTAGCTACCCATAAGCGGAAGAAGCGAAGGAGAGCTAACCGACACAAGAAAAAACAGTAACTAAAAGACTGCTTTTTCGGTTTACTACGTTCATTGACATAGAAATTCCAACAAAAAGAGAATTTCGGCAGGTTCAAAACACCTGTCTCAACCATTGTTTAATCAATCCGTTCTCATATTATCGAGACCGGATCTAAATATAAATTCAGGTGAACAGAGAATTAATCGTAAGATCTGGTTCAGAAGCCGTGGATTTTGCCTTATTAAAGGATGGAAAACTCGCCGAATTGCATAATGAGCAAGACAACAACGACTTTTCGGTCGGTGATGTCTTTTTAGCGAAGATACGCAAGCCCGTTACCGGTCTTAATGCAGCATTTGTAAATGTAGGATATGAAAAAGATGCTTTTCTGCACTATCATGACCTTGGGCCGCAGCTATCGACTATGCTAAAATTCATAAAGCAGGTGAGTTCAGGAAGACTAAAAGAATATTCCTTGAAAAATTTTCCCTCCGAAAAAGATATTGATAAGCATGGCAGTATTAATGATGTCATCAAAGCCAATCAATCGTTATTGGTACAAATCGTAAAAGAACCGATATCTACCAAAGGACCCAGAATCAGCTCAGAGCTTTCATTGGCTGGCCGATTTTTGGTGATGGTGCCTTTTTCAGACCGAGTTTCAGTCTCACAGAAGATCGGAAGCAAAGAAGAAAAAGACCGTTTGAAAAGACTCGTAAAGAGTATCAAGCCAAAAGGATTTGGAGTTATAATTCGTACCGTAGCAGAAGGCAAAAAAGTAGCGGAACTAGATAAAGATCTAGAAAGCTTGCTGAATAAATGGTCAGCATTGTGTAAAAAATTGCAAAGGGCGAGACCCCCTGCGAAAGTATTGATAGAGCTCAATAGAGCTTCTTCTATTCTTCGCGATGTCTTCAACGATTCCTTTACAGGTATTCATGTTGACGACGAAACGCTCTTCGGGCAAATTCAAGACTATGTCGCAGAAATTGCTCCCGGAAAAGAATCCATTGTAAAACTATACAAATCATCCGTTCCGATTTTTGAAAAATTCGGAATCGACCGACAAATAAAAACTTCATTTGGTCGTACGGCCTCCATGAGTAAGGGGGCTTATCTGATTATTGAACATACCGAAGCTATGCACGTCGTAGACGTAAACAGCGGTAACCGTTCTAACAAAGCCAAAAACCAAGAAGACACGGCTCTTGAAGTAAATTTGCTCGCCGCATCTGAAATCGCACGACAATTACGCCTTCGCGATATGGGAGGTATCATAGTCGTCGATTTTATCGACATGATAAAGGCAGCTCACAGAAAAAAGTTGTTCGAGCATCTTAGAAATGAGATGAAAGATGATCGCGCCAAACACAAGATTTTACCTCCAAGTAAATTCGGTCTGGTGCAAATAACAAGACAGCGGGTACGGCCCGAAATGAACATCAAGACAACGGAGGAAGACCCCAATCGAGTGGGTCAAGAAATAGAAGCCCCTATCGTTTTGGTCGACAAGATAAACGCCGACCTTGAAAAGTTGTTGAAAGGCCCAAAGAAAGATGGCAGTATTATATTGAACCTCCATCCATTTATTGCGGCTTACATCACCAGAGGATTTCCCAGAGGATTTCCATCAATGCGTTCCAAATGGTTTATGGAGCACAAAAAATGGATTAAAATCCAACCACGTGATGCCTATACTTATCTTGAATATCGTTTTAAGGATAAGGATGGAAAAACTATTTATTAAGTAAAAGCGACCTCAGAAACGGGGTCGCTTTTTTTATTGGCCTTCTTTATGTCGTTCCTGCATAGACAGAAAACTCCAATTATCAAACTTTAAGTTGCAAGACTATCGGTAATAGGAAATTCGATGCCATAATCGCCACACCCATTCAATCGTCTATTGTTCTTTTTGCTAATCCAAGTAGAATCAAAAAATCAAGGCTCTGGGCGAAGAACTGATTAACTTTGGCCGGACAATGATTTAATGTTGTATTTATAATTAACTTTGTTATATAATTCAACGGTTATGCTTACCAAAACCATTGTTAAGGAAAGGCTGGCATCGAACAGTTCCCAATTCAGGTCAATCGGTATTGACCATATTGGCCTGTTTGGTTCTTTTGCCAGGGGTACGGCGCACGAAAAAAGTGATATTGACCTTCTAGTTTCCTTTTCTCCTAAATACGAAACCTTTGCAAATTTTATTGCCTTTTGTTCATTAGTAGATCAAATTTTTCAGGGAAGCAAGGTTGATGTCGTAACCAAAAATGGCTTTAGCCCGTATATCGGGCCAAAAATTTTAAACGAAGTCGAATATGTCGAAATCGCCCATTGATACACGTTTTGTTGTGTATGGGCTATTTTAGATACCTTTGCAGTATGTTGTCAAAAGAGCAAATAACATCCGTAATAAAAGTGTTTGAACCCTATCTTCCAAAAAAAATCGGAATCTTTGGATCGACCGCACGCAACATGGAAACGATTTCAAGTGACATTGATATCATGTATTCCTTACAGCGGCCCATCTCCCTGTTTACGGTTGCCCGTATCCAGATTATACTTCAAGAAAAACTTGGCAAAAAAGTTGACTTAGTGTCAGAAGAGGCCATCCATCCCAAATTAAAAAAATATATCGCCAAAGATTTGAAGTTAATATATGCAAAGTAGCAAAAATGTCTTTAGGTTAGAACATGTTCTGGAGAGTATTGATAAAATAGAGTCCGTAACCAAGCATATCTCAGATGAACAATTTACCAAGGATTGGATCATACAGGATGCGGTAATACGAAACTTGGAAGTTATTGGAGAGGCAATAAACAATGTTGACGAAGAACTTAAAAAGAAATGGCCGGGCGTTCCCTGGGCCGAGGCAAAAGGAATACGGAATATTCTGATCCACGAATATTTTAGGGTAAATCCTAAAGAAGTTTGGGCAACGGTCAAAGAAAACCTCCCGAAGCTTAAAAAACAAATTACGAAGATTTTACAGGATATAGTGAATAACCAATAATGCTATGAACAATTCTACGAATAGATCTGTTCCTTAAAAATTGTGCAAAACCAAAAACCCCACACCCTTACCGAAGCCACGAAAAAACTGGAACACTACTGCGCCTACCAAGAACGCTGTCACAAAGAAGTCATAACAAAACTTCGGGAGATGCGAATGGTTCCCCAGGCCCGCGATTTAATAGTCACCCATTTGATCCAAGAAAATTATCTGAACGAAGAGCGTTTTGCCCGAGCCTTCGCCCGAGGCAAGTTTAGAATTAAAAAATGGGGTAGAAATCGAATAGTATCCGAGTTAAAGCAACGTGCTATCTCAAAATACAATATAAAAGCCGCACTTTCCGAAATCGATGATAATGATTATCTGACGACTTTTGATGAATTGGCCGAAAAACGAATCCGTGAAATAAAGGAAACCCATCCTCAGAAAAGAAAGAAAAAATTAGTCGACTATCTGCTCTACCGAGGTTGGGAAAGCAATTTGGTTTACGAAAAAACGCGAGAATCAGTAAGCGGAAAAACTAGTTCAAATTAAAGGAGGCCCCTAGATTTATGGCAAACTGATTGTGGAATTCTTCGGAAGGAGTTAGTTCTTTTTTGTACTTCGCTATGGGCGTATAGAATTCCACAAATACTCCAAAGCCGTCGGTGAAAAAATAGCGCCCACCTACATGGCCGCCAAAATTTTTTAAACTCATATTCAGACCCGGATAGATGTCGGCCTTGTCGCCAAGTTGAAACACATTGCCCAAATTGGCATTGACCCTTGCCTTGACATCAAATTTATCGACAAACGGCACATTGATCAATTCATTCACTCCCAGCATATATGTACTCGTAGTGCCCACCGAAAAATTTTCATCGATGCCATAATCTAGACCAGTTGTAATACCAGTACCATTCGATTGCGCATTGATGCCTATTTGAAATTTCAAGTCCCCTGCCCCATTATATGCTTGCGAGTAACCTGCTGCAACAAATATTACCGTGATGGCAAAGAATACCAAATTTTTCACCTTATATGGGTGTTAGCGTTCAACACAAATGTATTTAATTCAGAACAAACTTAAGTGGAGACCAATCGATTTGTGCGAAGTATGGCGCGTTCGTTTTTTGAATCTATCCACTTTTGGCCTTTAAGCCTACGCATCATCACATCAAAATAGCGCATAATAAAAATATTGTAGGCGGCCTTTCCGAAATTAAAGGGGTTTCTTGCCAGGGCACGGAGGCTCATGGAAAAGCCTGGTGTAAGATACTTCATATAGTGCCAATAGCCTTCGGGCATGAATAGCATATCGCCATGCTCCAGTGTCGATTTAAAGCCTTCCGCTTTTTTTAAGGCCGGCCATTTCCCATAATCCGGATTTGAAAAATCGATACTCTCATGAGCGATTATCGAATGGGGCACTTTGTAGAGATATCTTGTTTCGGATTGGGGAAATAAAATACATTCTTTTTTTCCCTCAAAATGAAAATGGAAAATATTCGCATAATCGATGTCGTAGTGCATAAACGCATGCGAATTGGTTCCTCCGAAAAAGACGGATACCAAAATCAGGATAGCCAAAATCATTCTGCAATTTTGGTGCTTCCTTTAAAACATTCCAAAGAAAAATACGAAATTTGGTCGGCTCGCTTTTCAAGAGATCGATGTAATCTGACATCTTCATCTCGGCATGAGGCTCATTGAAACCATCGTCGTGGTGTACAGGGCGATCGTCATAGAGCGGAACGATTTTATCCCCGGCCATTTCTTTAATATAATCCAGCGACCATTTAGAATGAGCTGGCCAATTACCATCGAATTCTTCGATGATAACCGGTATCTGCGGCTTCAAATAGTGCTGAACAAAGTCTTCTTTTGAAATGGACTTTACTCTTGGAATTTCAACTAACTTCAAGGGTATCGGGTTGTTTACAAGGCCAAATTTAATTAACCTTACGAGAACATTGTCTTAAATTTTTCTGAAAGAAACTAGTCTGCCCATTTGGCTTTTTCCTTTGTTGCTTCATTGCCTTCAATGGTATGCCCAGGGCGGCTCCATTTTGGTTTTTCCCCTAAGGATTTAAATTCAGAATCTTCAGCCTCCACTGTTTTCGGTTGGGAAATTTTGGTAAACGGTTTTTGAGGATCCAACCCCAACAGTTTGAACATTTCCATATCGTCATTAACATCAGGATTCGGGGTCGTCAATAATTTATCTCCCGCAAAAATGGAATTGGCCCCCGCAAAAAAGCACATCGCCTGACCTTCACGGCTCATTTCAGTTCGGCCTGCAGAAAGGCGCACTTGAGTTTCAGGCATAACTATTCTAGTCGTTGCTACCATACGGATCATTTCCCAAATGGAAACGGGTTCAATATCTTCCATCGGTGTTCCCTCTACGGCAACCAAAGCATTGATAGGCACCGATTCAGGCTGAGGATTTAAAGAGGACAAAGCCACTAACATTCCTGCACGATCTTCTAATTGCTCGCCCATTCCGATTATGCCTCCGCTACAAACGGTTACATTGCTCTTTCTTACATTGTCGATTGTCTCAAGGCGGTCTTCGAAGGCACGAGTCGAGATAATATCTTTATAATAATCTTCTGAAGTATCTAGATTGTGGTTGTAAGCATATAGTCCGGCTTCGGCCAAGCGATGGGCTTGGTTTTCGGTCAACATTCCCAAAGTACAACAAACTTCCATATCCAATTTATTGATGGTACGCACCATTTCAAGTACTTGATCGAATTCTGGTCCGTCCTTTACATTTCGCCAAGCAGCTCCCATACAGACTCTAGAACTACCCGAAGCTTTCGCTCTAAGTGCTTGTGCCTTCACATGTGAGACCGACATCAAATCGTTGCCCTTAATATCGGTGTGGTATCGAGCCGCTTGCGGACAGTATCCGCAATCTTCTGGACAGCCACCTGTTTTTACGGAAAGTAAAGTAGAAACCTGAACAGTATTTGGATCGTGGTTTTCTCTATGGATTGTGGCCGCCCCATATAACAATTCCATTAGCGGCTTGTTGTAAATATCAAGTATTTCTTTTGTGGTCCAATTGTGTTTTATCTCACTCATAAGTGGAATCGATTATGTTTCAAAAGTAAACTTTAAAGGGGGGAATTCTAAATTCCGAAACCCAAATTCCAAAATAGCGTGAAAGTAATTTAATGTTCGGTCCTTGGCGTTTTCAACAAGATACTAACGGCATTGCCCCCAAACCCAACGGCATTGACCAAAATCTTGTTCATTTTTTTTGGGATGGATTTATATTCCACAAAAGGCACCTTTATAAATTCTTGATATCGTAGCATTAAAATGGCCATCTCGATACTCAACATACCTGAAGCGCCAAAGGTGTGGCCCAGTTTCCATTTATTGGTAGTCAAAAAAGGCATTTTCTTATAAAATACTTTTTCAATGGCATTATATTCGGCTAAATCTCCTTTGATCGTGCCCGGTGCGTGCATGACAATGACATCTATTTCTTCAGCGCTCATATCGCCCAATGCCATTTTCATGGATCGTTGAAAACATTCGGCATCCGAAGAAATGGAAATATTATGTTCTAAAACCTCTGTGGCATAGCCTACTCCCTCAATGATAGCCAATGCATTTTCTGGATTTCCTTTTTCAAGACATGCAGCGGAGGCACCTTCGCCCAAAATCATGGTGTTTTGTTTTTTGGTCAAGTCAAGGGCACGGCAAGGGTAATCATCATTTGAAAGACCTCTCGACGGAGCCTGTCGTGAGCGAAGTCGAAGGGCTCGAGGAGACATTTTCGCATAAATCTTTAGTGCTTTCATTTGGGCAATCGTAAAAGGGGTCAAGGGTGCTTCACTGCCTCCGACCAAGAACTTATCGGCCATTCCACTGCTAATCCAGGCCACTCCGTTTAACAGTGCGTGAAGAGCAGTAGAACAAGTAATCGAATGTGAAATTTCAGGTCCTTTTGATTGCAGGTCGTGTGCGACCCAAGATGAGATATTACCCATAGTCGTTGTTGGGGACGACAAAGTTGACGTCTTTCCGTCCTGAAGAAATTCTTGATGATACTTTTCAAAAAGTGAAGTTGCCCCGCGAGAAGAGCCGAAATTGATACCGTAACCTTCGTCATCCTGAGCGGAGCCGAAGGACCAACCAGCTTCTTCAATAGCATTTCTTGAGGCCTGTATTGCAAACAATACACTGTCATCTAGGTTTTTATATTTGGCATCTGACTTTCTAAGGATCTCTACTAGATTTTTTGACGTTTCCTTCAGGGGGGCGATCCATTCCAAAAAATCATTAAATTTTTTCTGGATAAATAAATGATCAGGATTTTGGTAGGCAGTCCGAGCTTCCTCCAAGGAACTTCCTAAGGGAGAAATCGAAGATATTGCGGTAATGGAAATTGGTTCCTTCAAATTATTCTGCATTTATACGATTTCCAAAGAACTCTTTATGACATTATAGATCTTTTTCAATTGTTCATTTGTAATAACATAAGGAGGCAAAACATATATCGTATTTCCCAAAGGCCTGAGGTTGACCCCTTGATCCATAAAAAAATGATAGAGCTTATCTCGTAATGTTCCATATCTATCCGTTTCTATATCTAAATCAATAGCAAGAATAACTCCCATACTACGAACCTCTTTTACTTTTTGATGACTTTTGATTTGGGAGGCAAAATATCCATGGGCATTTTCTATATATGACCTACGCTCAACAATTTCTTTGGAATTCAAAAGTTCAATTCCGGCCAAGGCTGCCGCACAACCGATTGGATGCGCACTGAAAGTATGCGCATGAAAAAAACCTTTTGCAACCTCTTCACTTAAAAAAGCATCAAAAACCTTCTGAGTGCAACTAGTAATGCTCAAGGGAAACATGCCAGCAGTCAAGGCCTTGCTCAAACAAATAATATCGGGTTTTCGCTGTAGATGATCGGAGGCAAAGTTTTTACCGGTTTTACCAAAACCGGTCATGATCTCATCGGCGATGGCGATTACCCCATTTTCTTGGCATTTTTGAATCAACGCATCCAAACCTTTTGCAGAGTGAAATTTCATACCGGCCGCCCCTTGCACCAAAGGTTCAAAAACAAAAGCTGCGCATGAATTGTTTTCAAGTATCGTTTCAAGTTTTTCAAGAACCTCGTCAATTGTGCTTTCCCGCGGAACGGGAATACGTTCCACTTTCAACAAAAAATCCTCAAAAGGCCCGTTGTACGAGGAAAGTCCGGAGGCACTCATGGCTCCAAAAGTATCTCCATGAAAACCTTCCTCAAAAGCGATGAGTGTATCTCGTTTTTCTCCTTTATTGTGATGGTACTGAAGTGCCATTTTAATACCGGCTTCTATAGCAGTAGAGCCGTTATCATTAAAGAAAATTTTCTCTTGGTTATCAGGCAAGATTTCAACCAGCCGCTCTGAGAGTTCTATCGCGGGTTCATGTGTAAAACCACTGAACATAACAAAATCCAACCCTTTCATTTGTTTGGAAATGGCCTCTGTAATAAACGGATTGCAATGCCCATACATAGAGGTGTACCAAGAAGCTATCCCATCAATATATGAGTTGCCGGCTTCATCCCAAATCAAGGCGCCTTTTGCTTTAACTATGCCCAAACGAGGGGCAGCAGTCTGATGCTGGGTCAGCGGATGCCACAAATGTTTCTGGTCTCTTTCGGAAAGATTTTTCAACTGTTCAAGAATGTTATATGGGCTTTTTGTCAACCATGCAAAGATGGGAATTAAAGGGCATAAAACCCCTTACGAATAGTGAACTCAATCTACAAAGTTTGAAGTGCCCGTCGAAATTTATCGGCGTACTTTTTAATTGTCGCTTTATCAAAAACCGATTCTTCATCGATCCTGCCCAAAACCGGTACACCGGTTTTGTTCGCAATAATGTTTTCGGTCGAGATATGTTCATTGCCGCTAAATAGCAAAGCTACTTCATAACCACTTTCCAAAAGCCGATTAATGGTCAACAATGAATGATTTATACTTCCTAAATAATGCCGAGACACCACAATAACCTTGTAATTAGGCATGATAATGTCTAAAACCGTTTCCTCTTCGTTTAACGGAACAAGCAACCCACCTGCCCCTTCGATAACCAAATGATTTTCTGTCTTGGGCTCCTTGATTTCAGAATGTTCAATATGGATATCGTCGATTTCGGCAGCTGCATGTGGACTCATAGCGGTTTTCAGTTCATAACTGCTTTTGTGGATAACGGTCTTTTCGTTGGAAATCAATTCGGCCACCCTGTGACTATCTGAATTTTCAAGATCGCCTGCCTGCACCGGTTTCCAATAGTCGGCTTCTAAAGCTTCCACTATAATTGCCGAAGCTATAGTCTTGCCTACGTCGGTCGATATTCCAGTAACAAAGAAACGTTTCATAGGCTTAGGGCTGTGTTATGATATTACATTCCGTACATCGATATTTCCGTTTTTCGAAAAAAGGGAAAAGTTTGTAAAAAATTCCTTTTCTACTGTAGTAGACCTCCGATTTTTGTGCCTTGCAGTTTGGGCACGTTATCGGATTGCCTTTTTCATCGATCGCGTAGTTTCTAACCTCATTATAAATTTCTATGGCGCGTTCCTTATCCTTTGTGTAGACTTGTAACTTGACACCTCCTATGGCATCGCTAATTAGTGGATCGGACAAAAGCGTGTTTTCGTCCTTCAGGAAAACAGAAATCCCTTCGGATTCCAATTTGCCCTTTAGGATCTGAACATCCGCAGGGTAGGCAAAGGCACCAAGCGTGTAAAATTCGTTTTTCATAGGCTATATAAATTTAGCCAATATTGTTAAGCAGTCCGATATTTCTTGTTCCGTATTATAACTATGCAGACAAAACCGCAAACGTTCTTGGTCCTCCGGCACCGTCGGAGCCAGGACAGGTTTTACATTGAAACCATTTTGTTGAAGACCCTCCGCCACGATCTTTACTTTTCTATTACCTGGGATAATACAGGAATGAATCGCAGAATCACTTGGAATGAAATTGAACTCTAGATCGAGCGTATTAAGTTGGCTGTTGAAATGGTCTATATTTTGTCGAAGTTTACCAAGTTGTTCAGATCCAAAATCTGATACCATAATTTCTTGGGAAGCAATAATGGCTGCAACGGAATGAGGCGGCAGTGCCGTGGTATAAATAAAACTTCGGGCAAAATTTATCAAATAATCGATTAGGCTCTTACTGCCTAAAACAGCCGCTCCGTGGCAGCCCACAGCTTTGCCAAAAGTTATGATATGGGCAAATACTTGGTCTTGAATCCCTAATTCTCGAACAAGTCCGGTTCCATTTTTTCCAAAAATGCCGATTGCATGTGCCTCGTCGACAACCAAATGGTAATTGTTGGCCGAACAGTATTCTGCAAAGCTTTTTAAATCTGGCGAATCGCCATCCATCGAGAAAACGGATTCGGTAACGATATAAATCTGGGCATCCGTAGGGCCTCGACAGAGCTCAGTCTGACATTTTTCTCCTAAATCTTCAATATCATTATGCTTGAACTTATAGCTTTTGGCATTGCCCATTTTGATTCCATCCCGAATACTTGCATGGATAAATTCGTCATAAAACACAGTATCTCCCCTTTGCGGAACGGCGGAAAAAAATCCAATATTGGCATCGTAACCTGAATTAAATACCAAGGCGGATTCCACATCAAAAAAACCGCTCAACTCTGCTTCCAACTTTTCGTAAAGTGGATGGTTGCCAGAAAGTAATCTTGACCCTGTCGCCCCATTTTGAACCTGCCCTGATTCCGAAAGCAATCTTAATGTGGAAGCACGGATGACTTCATTCCTTGAAAACCCCAAATAATCATTTGAAGAGAAATCGATTAACCCTGAGTTGACATGAAGTTTTCGTAAAGCATTGTCCACTGCCCTTCCGGCGAGTTTTGATTGCAGTTTTTTGGGCAAATCGGGCATGTGCCAAATTTACTACCTTTATTAAAACTTCTTGTAATGGTGGTTTGCAAAAGGGCATCCAAAAGACATGAATTGGAAGGGATTCTAGAAATCCAGAAAAGAAATCGACCGGATGTGATTTCGACAAGAGAAATGTTGCATGAGGGTTTTGTTACCGTTTCGCATACTTTTGATATTCTTGAGCGGATGAACAATACCTGTCCTCATATTATTGCAAAAGATGGGGACAAAGTCGTGGGCTACGCTCTTTGTATGCATCCTAAATTTTCTCGTGAGATCGAAGTCCTCAAGCCCATGTTCCATCAAATTAGCCTGACCTTATCAGAAAAGAATTCCTTCATGGTAATGGGACAGATTTGTATCGATAGAGATTACCGAAAAAAAGGAGTTTTTCGAGCGCTTTACGAAACCATGAAGAATGGGTTACAGTATGAATTTGATTGTATTATTACTGAAGTTGACACCAAAAATTCCAGATCGCTCAATGCGCATTACGCTGTTGGGTTCGAAGATCTGAAAGAATATTCCACGGGAAAACAAGAATGGAAATTGATCATCTTAAAACCATCGTTGTTACTTGATGATTTTTATTAGGATAAAAAATTTCTCTTTTTAGTCGGCCAGTACGATCACTTTATTATCGCTCATTTCAACGGTGCCGCTGGAAATGGGAAGTATCATTTCTCCCTTTGGACCCTTGGTAAATTTATCTTCGTGGTCTTCATCTATCGACACTTCGCCTTGAAACTTTACGTTGCCCTCTTGAAGCAAAGAAACGATAGCGGCATGGTTGTTCAACATTTGAAATTCGCCCTCAACTCCAGGAACAGTAACAGAATTAACTTCTCCTGAAAATAAGGTGGCTTCTGGTGATACGATTTCTAAATACATAGTTTTAGTAGTTGTGAAATTTGTCAAGAAGTCAACACTTGATATGACTACTAAAACAAATCCTAAATCCCAAATATTCTTTTTGGAATTTGGAATTTCATTTTTTTTGGAATTTACCAAGCCCCGCTTGGTTTATGCCTCGGCCAACATTTTCTCACCGGCTTCAATAGCTTCCTCAATGGTTCCCTTAAGGTTAAAAGCCGATTCCGGAAGGTTATCCAACTCCCCATCCATAATCATGTTGAAGCCTTTTATGGTTTCCTTGATATCTACCAAAACCCCTGGTATACCCGTAAACTGCTCAGCAACATGGAAAGGTTGTGACAAGAAACGTTGTACACGTCTCGCGCGACCTACGGCCAATTTATCTTCTTCGGATAATTCTTCCATACCAAGAATAGCGATAATATCCTGTAATTCTTTATAGTGCTGCAACAGCTCCTTTACCCGTTGTGCACAATCGTAATGTTCTTTGCCCAATATTTCAGCGGTCAAAATTCTTGAGGTGGAATCCAATGGATCTACCGCTGGGTAAATACCCAATTCTGCAATTTTACGCGATAGTACGGTGGTAGCATCCAAGTGGGCGAATGTTGTAGCTGGTGCCGGATCCGTAAGGTCATCCGCAGGTACGTATACTGCTTGAACCGAAGTAATGGACCCTCTTTTTGTGGATGTAATTCTTTCTTGCATCGCACCCATCTCTGTTGCCAATGTAGGTTGATACCCGACCGCCGATGGCATACGACCTAATAATGCCGATACCTCGGAACCTGCCTGTGTAAATCTAAAGATATTATCCACAAAGAAAAGTACATCTTTACCTTGCCCCTCTCCAGCTCCGTCACGGAAATATTCCGCAATGGTCAATCCTGAAAGTGCAACACGGGCACGTGCTCCCGGGGGTTCGTTCATCTGTCCGAAAACGAAGGTCGCTTTCGACTCTTTCAAAATGTTTTTATCGACCTTGGTGAGATCCCATCCGCCTTCTTCCATCGAGTGCATAAAATCGTCCCCATATTTGATGATACCCGATTCAAGCATCTCACGAAGCAAATCGTTACCCTCACGGGTACGTTCCCCTACTCCTGCAAATACTGAAAGACCGCCGTGGCCTTTGGCAATATTGTTGATCAGTTCCATTAACAAAACTGTTTTGCCCACACCGGCACCACCGAACAATCCAATTTTACCACCCTTGGCATAAGGCTCAATAAGATCAATTACTTTAATTCCTGTAAACAATACTTCCGTAGTAGTGGTCAGATCTTCAAATTTAGGGGCTTCCCTGTGGATTGGCAGCCCATCTTTACCTGCTTTGGGCAAATCTCCAAGGCCATCGATAGCGTCTCCGATTACGTTGAATAACCTTCCGTATATATCATCGCCAATAGGCATTTGAATAGCGTTGCCCGTTGCGACGACTTCGGTACCTCGGCTTAGTCCGTCGGTAGAGTCCATCGAGATCGATCTCACGGTATTTTCACCAACGTGCGATTGCACTTCCAATACCAATTTAGAACCATCGTCCCTATCGATTTCCAATGAATCATAAATTTTCGGAAGTTCAGCTCCCGAACCGAACTCTACATCGATTACCGGGCCTATGATCTGCGCAACTTTACCTGTAACTTTTGACATTTTCCATCCGTTTAGAAACCTGTCAGGTTTTGAAAACCTGACAGGTTTATTTACCTCTGTTTTTCAGGCTGCAAAGATAGGAGATACTCTTTAAAAAAATAGTGTTTACCCCATTTTTTCACAAAGAAAAAGCACCTCTCATCGAGAAGTGCTTTTGTACTATTCATATAGTGTCAAGTCAAGCTAAAACCTACGTATGATCCAATGCATCTTTTGCGCCATACCGTCGTTAAAAAATAATTGCGTAGCTACGGCTATGAGGCCCGGCACAAAATCTACGATTGCCCCATACGTCATTTCAGCCTTGACTTGACACTATTCGGATAAAGATCCTTAATTCACGTATAAGCCTGTATATTCAATCGGATTCACTTTCGGAAGATTGGAGCCATACTTCGCATTTATCACATCGATCATGGCATTGGCAATGGCCGCATACCCTCTTGGCGACGGATGTACTCCATCAAGTGAAAAAGCGCCGCCTGAAACAAAATCATCGGTAATTGTTGCACTACCACCTATGTTAAGACCATCTGTACCGACGATGTTCAAAAGTGCATTGGCATCAAAAAACCCAACATCGAACTGCTCGGCCATCATTTCTATTGTGGTATTAAAAGCAGTAGTTGCATTTACAATTGCCGTTTGCTCTTCTGGGGTCAAGACCCAATTGTCAGCCAAGGCAACGCCCACCCCATTGACACTTGCAGGATTACCTGGATCCGCCAACGTGCCTATAAAGCTACTTGCAGGTAGTACTACCAAGTCTTCGGCCGTGGCCTGTCTTAATTTTGGCAGGGCAGCGAAAGCTGGGTTGATAGCTCCTAAATCCGTCAAATCTTCATCTACGATTACAACGGCATTTTGACCGGCTGAAAAACCGATCGTGCGCTTAGCGGCTTCTTCGGGGGTAAACAAACCCGTACCCGCCAAAGCAGCGAGTGCTTGTTGAATTCCACCGTTATATGGTGCGTAAGCACCATTTGTTAAGGCAGCTGTGCCATCATCCATAGGAATGGGGTTATACGGTACAGTAGTAAAGTAAGGTGCATCCGTCACATTGGGAAGATTGGCAACCACACCATTCGCACCACCCAAAGTAAGGGTGGTCAAAATTCCGCCATAGACCTGGGCAAAAACATTGGCGTTGGTAATGTCAGTACCCCCATACGTACTGGGGTCAAGGTTGCCGGTCTCGTTATGATCCACTCCGGCACCACCGGAAGTGGCAAATGATAATATGTCATTGGAACCTATCCACAACGTAAAGAAGGTCGGGCCTTGGCCGGCGGCATCTTCCAAAACAGAGACATTCGGGCTAGACGCCATTCTCGCAAAATATGGATTTGCCGCACCAGATTGAACTCCTGCAGGGTTTCCGTAACCATTGGCCAATAAATGGAAGCTTTTTGCTCCGGGCACACCCATATTGTTATGTGGGCCAGCGACTACACTCAAGACTTCAGTGGTAGGCGTTCCGTCTTTTCTAACGGGTGCTTGATTGGCGACGTCGAATATAAATCTGGTAGGTTGAATTACATTGCCCTGTAATGTCAATCCTCCTAAATTATCACTTGTCAGTGGCTGGCTAAAAGCCCCGCCACCTGCCATCGCAAACTGTTGCGCCAGAATATTCGGAAATGATTTGTCTTGCCCCTCAGAAAATAAAGCTCCATCAGAAAAGCCCGCTGTCAAAGAATTGCCAACCGAAACGTATTTCGAAAAATCAGCCGAGCCACTAGTGAAAGTTGGGGTCGGTGGAGTAACCGTTTCCGTTTCCGGTATAAAAGGCGTGGCTAGAATATTGTCCTCATTATCGGAACAAGAAACCACAAAGACAAGCAATGCAAATACCAATAGTTTTATAGTTATCGTTTTCATATCCTTTTTTTTAGTCGTTAATGGTCCATGAGACATAATACTGGGCGCCTATTGTACCGGCACCGGGGGCACTTACATATTCCTCTCCAAAGATATTGGATCCGCCAACTTTGAAAGTCGACTTGATACTCGGTACGACAAAATTGACTTGCGCATCGAAAAGATTCCTACTCGGCACGAATCCATCGGCAAAGGTAGATTGCCATAGATATACATCGCTCCATCTCCAATTCAAATTAAAGCCGACGTTTTCGAATAGGTTTTGATTGCCAAAGGAAGCCTTCACTTTATGCTCTGGGGTATTGAAATTTGTTTCGAAGCCAGGATCATTGGTGTCATCAAAATCTAATTTGGCGTATGTATAATTCACACCGAAATCAAAATCGCCAAAGAGTTTGGTTACCACACCTATTCCGGCACCGTACGAATTAATGTCAGCTAAAGAATTGGTGTAGGTTTGAAAGGCCTGAAAGTCCCCATTTTGCATTGCTAAAAGCGAAAGACCGTTATCACCGGCTTGACCATACAAGGGGGTCACAACTGTTTTATTTGAAATAAAGTCTTGATAGGCGTTATAATAGGCGTTGAGATCGATGCTCATTTTTCCGAATATCCCACGATAGCCGACTTCATAGGCCGATATTTTTTCAGGCTTGACGAAATCAACATTAATGGGTTCGGGAGCACCCGCATTGACAGATGTTAAACTAAATGCATTCTCGTACGGCGATGCTCCTGTTAGACGAACAGAAGTTTGCCCCGTAACTGCTTGACCATTTGTACTTAACAATAATTCGGGAGTAGTGTACCTGTTTAAATTTTCTGGAGCCGAGCCTACCAATATGGCACGGCCTGCGTTCAAACCAATAAAAAGATCTTGCGTCGAAGGATTTCGAAAGCCAGTTTGAAATGATGCTCGAAGATTGTGCCTTTTGTTTTCATCAACGGCGTAGACCAAAGAAGCCCTAGGCGAGAAAAAACCGTCAAAAAATTCATTTTTGTCATAACGAACGGATCCCGTGAACTTCAAACGTTCCTCCAACATTTTTTTCTGCAATTGCACATAGGCCCCGTATTCTTGATAGTTGATCGGGCCATCGTTATCGGTATAGATCGTTCCACCTGAATTCAAGGAATATTGCCTCCAAGAGCCCCCGACCATGATATCGGCAAAACCTGAGGTCAGGTGTCCCAAATTATAATTGGCATCTACGTGATAAATTTTGGAATTATCTTGAAATTTAGAACCTGTTTCTAAATCACCATTAGAGGTAACCTCGGTAAGGGCACTATTGAATTCGGGGGATCCGGGAACAAATCGGCCGGCATCGGCGTTTGCCCTACCGGCGGCCTGACCTTGTTCATCGGTTACCGCGGGGTTTAAAAATCTAGCCCCCAAATAGCCCAAGGCATAATCTCCAAACCATTGTAAATCACTCTTCCATTTTCTATTGATATTTATGGCGGTGAAACGAGTATCGTATGAATTCCCCGCTTTTTCCGCCGTGGTATAGGCGCGGACAAAGAAATTGTCGTTGCGGATTTCCAGTTTATGCTGTTGCATAAAAAAGTCTTTTATGGAATAGCGGTTGGCCCCTTGATAAATGGTATTGCCACGGCCGAGTTTACTGTTCCAAACGATTTCTAGGTCATCGGCATTCGGTCTGAAGACAAGCCCGAAATCGGCTTTTAGGCTTTCCGCGTCGTAATCCATTAAATCCCTTTCCTCATAACCGGTTCTTGAGACCGTTGTGGAACCAAAATCCGTCGCAACGGGAATAGGTAAATTTTCGGCAGCTATTTGGTCAAAGTCCAAGGTTACCGAAACTTCATCGCCATAGATATTCAGACCATCATAAGCAGGATCCAATCTTGTTCTACCCGGCACATTAAAATCAGTATAGTCGGTGGAGAACCATTCTGTTCCCTTTAAGAATGACAAAGAAGCTTTTACGGCGAATTTATCGCTGAAAGCATGTGCAGCTCGAATTCCAACATCGGTAAAATTGTTATCTCCGGCATTCGTACTTGATGTAATACCAGTTTTGGCATAGAAACTTATTCCTTGATGATTAAACGGGTTCTTGCTGGTCATGAACATGATACCATTAAAGGCATTCGCACCATATAATGCAGACGAAGCTCCGGGAAGCAATTCGACCGTGTTCACATCAAGTTCAGACATTCCCAAAAGGTTACCCAACGGGAAGTTCAGAGCGGGCGAAGAGTTATCCATACCATCGACCAGTTGCATGAAACGGTTATTTGCAAATGTGGCAAAACCTCTTGTGTTTATTGATTTGAACGTCAAACTGTTCGTGTTCATGTCAACACCCTTAAGATTTTCCAGGGCATCATAAAAAGTTGGTGCTGCTGCAGACTTGATGGACTTAATATCCATTCGTTCTACGGTTACCGGAGATTCGAAAATACGCTCGGGAGTTCTTGAAGCCGAGATCACGATTTCATCTAGAAGGGTCAGCGTTTCATTCAGCACTATCGATAATGTCTGATTATTCGATGTCACTTCTGCGGTCGCATCTGAATAGCCGATGCTGGTAATGCGTAATTGAAATGGTGGTTCTTCTTCAGTCTGTAAGGTGAAATTACCATCGAAGTCAGAGGTTGTGCCTATGGCCTTACCGCTAATTACGATATTGGCGCCGGGCACAGGTCCGCTGTTGTCGTCAACCACGGTTCCTGTTACCGTCGTTTGCGCAATTGCAAATGTCCCCAATAACAGCAGGGGGATTAAGAGTACTGTTCGCATGATCTATCTGAGTTAAATTAGTTACTAAGTCACGTGCAAGATACCTAATTTTCTATATGGATTACCATAAAATGAAAAAAAATTATGCGTGCATAGTAAATTTTCCACAAAAATCTTATGAGTGAAATTTAGGGTTCGTAAAATGTGGAAGGAGGAAGGGTAAAAGACGAAAGAATAAAGAGAAATAGATTCGAAAGTTTAGGGGTAAGAAGCCAACGAAAAATTTGTAAATGCTCTGTGCAGCTCTTTTTTACTTCGTGTAACTCTCCGGAATAACCTGTTCCGAGATTGTTACACAGGGTTTCACAGAGAAAAAACACTGAGAGACTGTTTTGAAATATCTCGATTATTTTCTTATACCCTCTTTTTGCGCATAACTTCGTTAAAATTTTAAACCGTAGCGATCTATGCTTAAAAATTTTGCCTCGTTCTGCATCAAAAATAGGCCATAACAATTCTAACGACATATTTCAAAACAGTCTCTGAGAACCACAGAGACAAATGACTATAACCCGTTTAAGCTAACAAGTGAAAATCACACCTTCTTAGAAGGTGGCCTTTAGGCTACCCCGCCCGAGGCGGGGGCAACTACGTACAGTGCTTTCAGCCGAGCAATTTTTTGAACTATGCAAAACAAAACGCAAAAAACAACAAGTATCACGCATACAGGCAAAGCCAAAAGAACCTGCCTGCCGGCATGACCACCTGCAAAGCAGGTGGGTTTCTAAGGTAAATTAAAAATCAGAATCTTAAGGTTATTCCACTGTAACCGATTTGGCAAGGTTACGGGGTTGATCCACATTACAATTTCTCATTACCGCTATATGATAAGATAACAACTGCAATGGTATTGTGGTCAAAAGCGGAGTCAGTGATTCGAACGTCTCGGGAATTTCAATAACATGATCGGCAAGTTCTTTTACCTGCACATCACCCTCTGTCACTATAGCAATGATCTGTCCCTTTCGTGATTTTATTTCTTGTATGTTGCTCACTACTTTTTCGTAGTGTCCTTTATTCGTTGCGATGACGAATACCGGCATTTGCTCATCGATAAGTGCTATAGGGCCATGTTTCATTTCTGCCGCAGGGTATCCCTCGGCATGAATGTAACTTATTTCCTTTAGTTTCAATGCTCCTTCTAAAGCCACTGGAAAATTATATCCTCTTCCCAAATAAAGACAATTTGTAGAATCTTTATATACGCCTGAAATTATTTCGATCAAAGGATTTGATTCCAAGGCTTTTTCAACTTTAGATGGAATCGTCTCCAACTCTGTTAAAAACTCATGGAATTGAGAGTCTGAGAAGAGCCCTTTTTCTTTGGCGATTTTTAAGGCCACCAAAGTCAAAACCGTAATTTGAGTTGTAAATGCCTTGGTAGAGGCAACGCCGATTTCTGGACCCGCATGAGTATATGCACCTGCGTGAGTCTCCCGGGCAATTGAAGAACCTACCACATTACAAACGCCGAATACAAAAGCACCTTTTTCCTTGGCAAGTTTTATGGCCGCAAGGGTATCTGCGGTTTCCCCAGACTGCGATATTGCTATTATGACATCTTTTTCTGTAATTATTGGATTTCGATACCGGAACTCAGAGGCATATTCCACTTCGACAGGAATACGCGCCAAATCTTCAAAGATATATTCCGCGACCAATCCTGCATGCCATGATGTACCACATGCTACTATAATTATTCTATCGGCATTCATGAACTTTTCTAAATGTTCATCAATACCCGCCATTTTAATCATACCAAGATCCGTTCTCAAGCGACCTCGATACGTGTCTAAAATTGCTCTAGGTTGCTCGTAAATTTCCTTCAACATAAAGTGTTCATAGCCCCCTTTTTCTATTTCCTCGAGATTCATATGTAGCTCAAGGATATTGGGATAGGCTATTGCATCGTTCTTTATCTTGCGCAATTTTATCTCCTTGCCCAAACGTACGATTGCCATCTCCTGGTCTTCGAGATATATGGCATTATTGGTGAATTCAATAAATGGGGATGCATCGGACGCGATGAAAAATTCGTTTTCCCCAATACCTATTGCAAGAGGACTACCCAATTTGGCAACCACGATTTCATCAGGTTTGTTCTTATCAAAAACAGCTATTGCATAGGCACCTACCACTTCATTAAGCGCAATTTGCACGGCCTGGCCCAACAATACATTTTCTTTTGTCTTGACTTCCTCGATCAGGTTCACCAACACCTCGGTATCGGTATCTGATTCAAAAGTGTAGCCTCTTTTAATAAGCTCTTTTTTAATCGACTCATAGTTTTCGATAATACCATTATGAATGATTACCAAATCACCTGAGTTCGAATAATGTGGATGGGAATTGACATCATTGGGCACCCCATGAGTGGCCCAACGTGTATGGCCTATACCTAAAGAGCCTTCTAATGAAATAACGGACTCAGATACTTTTTTTAGATCTTCGACCTTACCCTTGGTTTTCGCAAGATTGATTTTCGTGCCATCGTAAAGAGCGATTCCGGCACTGTCATAACCTCGGTACTCCAAACGCTGGAGGCCTTTCATTATAATCGGGTAGGCATCTCTATGGCCAATATACCCTACTATTCCACACATATATTATTTATTTGGGGTTGCAAATTTCTTTAATCTGTTTATAGGAAGCCTTCTTCGGCCTCACTCCTATATAGTGTCAGCAAGAAAACACAGCAATATTAAAAAAGTTTATTTTCGCGATAATTCAACTTTTTTTAATCGTCTGATGCTTAGGCATCACCTCATAAAAAGAAAGTCAAATTCTCAAAAAAAATAATTCATTTTGTAAAAATCGTCTGTTTTCGTGCAGCCACTACATAGGAATTAAACGTAATATTTCGGCAAGTGGTATATCGAGGAATAAAAATTAGTTGGTCTCGGTATAGAAAATCTCGAGCTTCAACTTTTTGTCCGCATTTTGCGGTTCGACATTGGTTCCGAAAAGCACTGTACCCAAAGGTGTAAGTGTATTCACAATAGCTACATCGCCTACTGGATTTTCCGGGTCGTTTAGCATAGCATTGGCCACCCCGCTAAAAGTGATATCAGATGTCAGTACCAAGCCCAATGTAGCATTTGTCGAATCACGAACTATCATATTATTAATGTGGTCCGTTATTCGCAATTTATATTTTACGCCCTTATCGGACTCTTCTTCAAGAATGCCGTTATAGTTCGTGAATAGTCCAAAAAGCGTTTGTGATTCGATTATGTCTCTATCAGGGTTGAAAATGAGACGACCGGTTTCAGCGTTATAAAGATAAATTCTTGGTGGTTCGATAACCCCTCCGGCAGCATCTAGGGCCATTCGATCTACATAAAAAACCAGATTTGCCTCGTTGATAATCCAATTGTTGGCCTTGATTTGGTTGATGATTTCCTCGCTATTGCTTTTGTCGAAAAGATTAATTTCAGCGTAAGAACCCGATCCGCCTTTCAGATAAATTCTAGAAGCATCATTTTGACCTGTATCCATTTGATCCGTAATCGCTTGAGGGTATGGGTCATTGTTCAAAGTGTTTACCGCATTGCCCGAAACTAAACCTGTCTGAAGCCCTCTTATAAGTGAGATTACATATGATGTACTTCTTTTTTCAACGACGTCATCAGCTGTGTTGAATCTATCATAGCTATAATTAATGGTAATGTTCGCATTTCTTATATCTAACAACAACATGATATCGTCCGAGT
>QIJL01000098.1 GCA_003232435.1 Flavobacteriales bacterium
GGCCTTGACGGATTCGTTCCAGAAATTATCCACTGATGAAATTCAAGTGAATATTATTCATAAGGGCGTTGGCGCGATTACAGAATCTGATGTCTTATTGGCATCTGCATCCGATGCAATTGTAGTCGGGTTTAATGTTAGACCAATGGGCAATGCTAGGGATATTGCCGATAAGGAGGAAATCGATATCAGAATGTATTCCATTATCTATGATGCCATCAACGATTTGAAAGATGCCATGGAAGGAATGCTTTCGCCTGAAATCAAGGAAGAAATTACCGGAAATGCCGAGATTCGCGAAACATTCAAGATTTCGAAAATCGGAACTATTGCTGGATGTATGGTAACTACCGGAAAGATATTCAGGAATTCAGGTATCCGATTGATTCGAGATGGAGTAGTAGTCTACACCGGCGAACTTTCTTCGTTGAAACGATTCAAAGATGACGCCAAAGAAGTTGCCAAGGGTTACGATTGCGGACTTCAAATCAAGAACTACAATGATATCAAAGAAGGCGATATTGTAGAATCGTTCCAAGAAGTGGCGGTCAAGAAAACATTGTAATCACATAGTTTGTCATTCCGAGGTACGAGGAATCTCGGGTCCATTCTAATCGGATTCTTCGCTACGTTGTACTTCGCTCAGAATGACAAATTTTATTTAATCGAATTTTTACACTACAAGAAATAGTAACTTATTTAGACGACTTTTTTGGTTTTAATAGCATCGCATCCGGGTATTTTGCCCTCACCTCAAGAAACTTTCGCTCGGCATCCAATTTGTTTTTGAATCTTCCGACACGCACTCTGTAAGTGGGAGAGTCAAAATCAATTTTTGAGGCTAGGCCGGGGAAGTCGATTTCGACTTTCGATTTAATATGTTGTGCCTTGGCAAATGATCCGAAACCGACTTGAATCCTATAATAATCAGAACTTGAGTTTGAGCTTTTGTACAACTTTAATAGTTCATCGATTTTTTCATCTTGTTCTATATTCACCCGCCCCGTTTGGGCAAACGAATAAGATAATGAACATATAAAGATTATAGTGTAGAGAAGAGTTTTCATCGGTGCTATTTCATTGATTTTTAATCGCTTGTACAAAGGTAATTTTTTCAGGTTTATTCTATGTATAATAAAATTATTTAGAACTATTATAAATTAGAAATTATCAAACCCTTAACATTTTCCAAATAAAGTCTATGTCGTATTTTTGCCATCAATTTGAGCGATGAATTTTCGGTTGACCAACAATAGTTGTTACGAAATTATCATGCCAAGATTCCGAAAGCAACATATTTCAATATGAAACAGGTTCAAGACCGAGATCAGTTTTCTAAAGTTTTCAGTATCAGTTTAGTAGTTTTCCTACTCTTTTCCCTATCACTTTTCGCACAAGAACCAACCACTGCAGAAGTAGTTGTAGAAGCAACCGAAGAAGTTGTTGAAGTTGTTGGTGGTGATGCGGCGAAAGGAAAACAATTATTCAATCAGAACTGTGCCGCCTGTCACGCCCTTGATCGAAAAATGACAGGCCCGGCCCTGCGCAATGTTGAGGCACGACTGGCTGAAGATGAAGGTTTAGATAAAGAATGGATCTATGCTTGGATCAAGAATAGCCCGGGTGTTATCGCCTCCGGAGATGCTTATGCAGTTAAGACTTACGCGGAGTACAACCAAACAGCGATGACGCCTATGCCCCAAATGAGCAATCAAGACATTGATGATATTTTGGCATATACCGCCGCTCCTGCGGCTACACCCCCACCTGCACAGGCTAATGGAGCTGGCTCCACTACTGCAAACGGGGCAGGGTCAGGCATTTCCAACGAAACAATTCTTGGTGCATTGGCACTTGTATTCGGTCTCTTAGTGGTAATGCTCTTCTTGGTCAACAAAACTTTACGACGCATTGTAGATGCCACTGGGGTTGTGTTGGAAGATGAGAGAGAAAAGCGACTTCCTATTTGGAAAGCTTTTGTCAAGAATCAATTTTTGATACTGGTAACGGCAATTTTTCTTTTGTTGGCCAGTGGTTACTTTGCCTATGGTTGGATGATGCAAGTCGGTGTCGACCAAGGCTACGCACCAGTGCAACCCATTCATTTTTCCCATAAAGTGCACGCTGGCGATAATAAGGTGGAATGTAAATATTGCCACTCTTCCGCGCGGGTTTCGAAGACTTCCGGAATCCCTTCCTTAAATGTTTGCATGAACTGTCACAAGTCCATTTACGAATACCAAGGAAACCCCGAAGGACCAAGTCCAGAAGATTTGGCCAACGGTTATACCAATGAATTTTACACGGGGGAGATTAAAAAATTATACAAGGCGGTAGGCTGGGACGAAGAGAACCAAAAGTATACAGGTGAAAGTAAGCCGGTAGAATGGGTTCGCGTTCATAACCTGCCTGATTTCGCATATTTCAATCACTCACAGCACGTTACTGTGGCAGGTGTTGAATGTCAGACTTGCCACGGGCCGGTCGAAGAAATGGAAGTCGTAGAGCAATTTTCACCGTTGACGATGGGCTGGTGTATCAATTGCCACCGTGAGACCAATGTCAATGTGGCGGACAATGCATACTATAACAAAATTCATGAAGAACTTTCCAAGAAATATGGAGTTGATAAGTTGACCGTTGCCCAAATGGGAGGTTTGGAATGCGGAAAGTGCCACTACTGATTTTTTGTAATGGCAGTCAACTGTTTTATTGGAAAAATGTTTTATTTGGGAATTAAAAATTTAAGATTTACGAATTAAATGCAAGGATCATATTAATACCGCAATCGTGAACCGAGCAGTGAAGGAATCAAAAATCGTAAACCTGCCTGTCGGACAGGTAGGTCGACAATCGTAATTTAAATATATGGCATCAAACAAAAAATATTGGAAAAACGAGGCGGAACTAAATCCGAACGATTCCATTGTTGAGGCGCTAAGACAGAACGAATTTGTCGAAGAAATACCCGTTGATGAGTTTTTGGGCGACAAGGAAACTTTGTCGGCAACGACCACCAATCGTAGGGACTTTCTTAAGTATGTCGGATTCAGTACGGCTGCTGCTTCTTTGGCCGCATGTGAAGGGCCTGTCATCAAGTCGATACCTTATGTAGTTCAGCCAGAGACCATAATTCCTGGTGTTGCCAATTACTACGCGACGACCATTGCAGACGGGTTTGATTTCGCGAGTATTTTGATAAAGACCCGAGAAGGGCGTCCTATAAAAATTGAAAACAATAACGAGGCAAAGTTTGCCGGCTCGGGTAATGCCAGGGTACAGGCTTCGGTTTTGTCATTATATGATAGTACCAGATTACAAGGCCCATTGGCCAATGGCGAACCTGTTGAATGGGAAGTTCTTGATGCAGGTGTAAAAGCCAAATTGGTTACTTTAAAAAATTCAGGTAAGCAGATCGCTTTGTTGACACAGACCTATGCCAGCCCGTCAACCTCAAGATTGATCGATGAATTCAAGACCATGTTCGGCAATGTGAACCACGTGGTCTATGACGCTATTTCCGAAGATGCCGCGCTAAGTGCATTTGAAGCTAGCTACGGAGAAAGGGCAATGGCCGATTATGATTTTGAAAAGGCGAACCTCATTATTTCCTTCGGGGCTGATTTCTTAGGAGATTGGCAAGGTGGAGGTTATGACGCAGGTTATTCAAAAGGCCGTGTTCCAAAGAACGGAAAGATGTCGAAACATGTGCAGTTCGAGGCAAATATGTCTTTGACCGGTGCGAATGCGGACAAACGGGTTCCGTTGACCCCATCTTTACAAATGGTCGCCTTGGCAAAATTGTACGCCAAATTGAACGGTACTTCTTCTGGTGGGGAATTGCCGGAAAACATTGAAAAATCAATCGACGATGTTGCCGATTTGATTCGAAAGGATATGGGCGGATCGGTCGTTGTTTCCGGTATTGACGATTTGAATGTCCAAACGGTGGTTTTGGCCATCAATGAAATGTTGGGAAGTAAGGCTTTTGACCCAAAAACGCCAAGATACACGCGTCAGGGAAACAAGAGCGCGGTGAATGGCCTGATTACTGACATGAAAGCTGGAAACGTCGGTGCCTTATTTATGGATGGTGTCAACCCGATGTATAGTTTGCCAAATGCGGCCGACTTTAAAGAAGGAATCGAAAATGTTGATCTTTCCGTAATCTTTTCGATGAACTGGAACGAAACGACCGAAGTTGCGGAATATACGGCGGCCTCGAACCACTACTTGGAATCTTGGGGCGACGCCCAATTGAAAAAGGGACATTTTAGTTTGATGCAGCCCACCATTCGTGAGCTTTTTGATACACGACAATTTCAGACTTCCCTTTTAAATTGGATGGGAAGCGACAAGAGTTACTACGATTATATCAAAGAAACTTGGAGTGCGTTCGTACTTGGCGGAAGTGATTGGGCCCAAGCCTTGCAAGATGGTGTTTTTGTTCCTTCGGATGCCATGGAAATTGCAGAGGGTGATACTGCTCAAGAAGTTGCTGATCCGGTAATTACCGTTGTCGATAATTCCGATAAGGAATCTGAGACAGATACTGATGGTTCTGAATCGGCTTCCGACGAAGTTGCAACAGTACCCATTACTTCGGCTATCCAAAGCTTGGCCAACGCCAACATGGCGGGAATGGAATTGCAATTATATTCCAAAATAGGAATGGGAGACGGGCGTCAGGCCGGTAACCCATGGTTGCAAGAATTCCCGGATCCGATTTCAAGGATCTCTTGGGACAACTATGTTACGGTTTCAAAATCTGATGCTGAAAAACTGGGCTTTGTCAGCGAACATGCTGCGAACGGTGGTTTGGATGGCAGCTATGCAAAACTCACTGTGAACGGTGTATCTGTTGATAATGTACCAGTAATTATTCAACCGGGCCAAGCGGTTGGATCCGTAGGGCTTTCTTTCGGATATGGAAGAAAAGTGGGCATGAAATCCGAAATGCAAACGGGCGTTAATGCTTATCCGCTTTATCAAGATTTTAAAAATATTCAATCGGTAACAGTTGAGAAATCCGCAGGCAGTCATGAATTTGCCAGTGTGCAGTTGCACAATACCCTAATGGGGCGCGGTGATATTATAAAAGAAACGACCTTAGAGGTTTTCAATACCAAGGATCATTCTGAATGGAACCATGTTCCGCAAGTATCCTTGGATCATCAAGAAGTACCGGCGACAAGCGTTGACCTGTGGAACAGCTTTGATCGTTCGATCGGGCATCATTTCAATTTGTCAATTGATCTCAATGCCTGTACGGGCTGTGGTGCCTGTGTTGTCGCATGTCATGCCGAGAACAATGTTCCCGTCGTAGGCAAGGAAGAAGTTAGGAAGTCTAGGGATATGCACTGGTTGCGTATCGATCGGTACTATTCTTCAGAAGGTACTTTTGAAGAGGACGATATAAAGAAGGAAAATTTTGATGGTCTTTGGGGGGAAAAAGGCTCCTTGACCGGATTTCGCGAACTGGAAGATCCAGCGGCAAATCCCCAAGTAACTTTTCAACCCGTGATGTGCCAACATTGCAACCATGCACCCTGTGAAACGGTATGCCCGGTCGCTGCGACGTCCCATAGCCGTCAAGGGCAGAATCATATGGCCTACAACAGGTGCGTAGGCACCCGATATTGTGCCAATAACTGTCCGTATAAAGTACGTCGCTTCAACTGGTTCTTGTATCACGATAATGACGAGTTCGATTATAATATGAACAATGATTTGGGCAAAATGGTCATCAATCCTGATGTAAATGTGCGTTCAAGAGGGGTTATGGAGAAATGTTCGATGTGTATTCAAATGACACAGAAAACTATACTTGATGCCAAACGCGATGGCCGCGAGGTCAAGGATGTAGAATTCCAAACTGCCTGCACAGCGGCCTGTGGCAACGGAGCCATGGCATTTGGTGATGTCAACGATCACGATAGTGAGATTTCAGAGCTCAAAGAAAGTAGCCGTATGTACCATTTGCTCGAAAGCGTAGGTACCCGACCCAATGTATTTTATCACGTAAAAGTGAGAAATACGAACGAAGCATAATTAAAGAATAAGCATAGTAACTATAACATAAATTATGGCGTCGCATTACGAAGCACCTATACGAAAACCCCTGGTACTTGGAGACAAGGGCTACCACGATGTATCTGTAGATATTTCAGCTCCCATAGAGGGGAGGGCCAACAAGTACTGGTGGATTGTATTTTCTATTGCTTTGGCAGCATTCCTTTGGGGCATTGGCTGTATTGTTTATACGATTTCTACGGGAATCGGAGTCTGGGGATTGAACAAAACGGTAGGGTGGGCCTGGGATATTACCAATTTTGTTTGGTGGGTAGGTATTGGTCACGCGGGAACGTTGATTTCGGCGGTATTGCTACTCTTTAGACAAAAATGGAGAATGGCCATCAACCGTTCCGCCGAGGCAATGACCATTTTTTCGGTAATTCAGGCCGGATTGTTTCCTGTAATACACATGGGCCGTGTTTGGTTGGGGTATTGGATGTTTCCCATCCCAAACCAATTTGGTTCTTTGTGGGTGAACTTTAACTCCCCCTTGCTTTGGGACGTTTTCGCGATATCGACTTATTTGTCGGTTTCCTTGGTATTCTGGTGGACAGGTTTACTTCCTGATTTCGCTATGATCCGTGACCGGGCCGTAAAACCCTTCCAGAAAAAAATATATAGTCTTTTAAGCTTCGGATGGACGGGTCGTGCAAAAGACTGGCAACGTTTTGAGGAAGTATCGTTGGTACTTGCAGGTTTGGCCACGCCCCTCGTACTTTCCGTACACACTATTGTATCCTTTGACTTTGCCACATCCGTAATACCCGGATGGCATACCACTATTTTCCCCCCATACTTTGTTGCCGGAGCGGTTTTCTCGGGCTTTGCGATGGTGAACACCTTGCTAATCATTATGCGAAAAGTATGCCATTTGGAAGCCTACATTACGGTACAACATATTGAATTGATGAACATCGTTATCATGATTACGGGTTCGATCGTAGGTTGTGCCTATATTACCGAATTGTTCATGGCCTGGTATTCGGGGGTTGAATATGAACAATATGCCTTCTTGAATCGGGCTACCGGACCTTATTGGTGGGCCTATTGGGCAATGATGAGCTGTAATGTATTCTCGCCGCAGTTCATGTGGTTCAAGAAATTGCGTACCAGTATTATGTTCTCTTTCTTCATTTCGGTCGTAGTAAATATCGGAATGTGGTTCGAGCGCTTTGTGATTATCGTAACCTCATTGCATAGGGATTATATGCCGTCTTCTTGGACAATGTTCTCCCCGACTTTTGTAGACATCGGAATTTTTATCGGTACCCTAGGCTTCTTCTTCGTACTCTTCTTATTGTATGCAAGAACCTTCCCCGTAATTGCACAGGCGGAGGTAAAATCCATTTTAAAATCTTCGGGCGAGCGTTACAAGAAATTGCGTGATGCCGGAAAACCTTTATACGAAATTAAAAAGGGCGGAAAAATAATCGAAGCTAGTGTCGAAAAGGAAATCAAGGTCGATGAAGTGCTTCCTGAAAAAGATGAGAAGAAAGATGTTTCTTCCCTACTGGAATCCATCGGAACTTTCGATGCTTCAAAAGAAACTGCCGATGATCTGAAGAAAATTAAAGGCATTGGTCCGAAGATGGAAAAAACGTTGAACCAAATCGGCATATTCACTTTTGCGCAAGTTGGCCGAATGACGGAGAAAGAATACAATTTATTGGATTCGATTACCGAGTCGTTCCCAGGTAGGGCACAACGCGATGATTGGGCCAGTCAGGCAAAAAGGTTGAACAGTGAATAGTAAGCAGTTGCAGATGGCGGTAAATAGTAATTAATAAAAGTAATCGAAGGTTTAAGAATCAAATCATTTTTGAACTTGAACTTGAACTTGAACTTGAACTTGAAAATATGGTATCTAAAGTTATTCAGGCATATTACAATGACGACGATGTGTTGCTGCATGCGGTCAAAAAAGTAAAGACTGCCAAACATCATATTGAAGAAATCTATTGTCCGTTCCCTGTGCATGGTCTTGACAAAGCCATGGGACTTGCTCCGACTAGAATTGCCATCACGTCTTTCATGTATGGGTGTCTTGGCCTTGGTGTCTCTATCTGGATGATGAACTATATCATGATCAGCGACTGGCCACAGGATATCGGTGGTAAGCCGAGTTTTAGTTACATAGAGAACATGCCGGCTTTCGTTCCGATCATGTTCGAAATGACCGTATTCTTTGCAGCCCACCTTATGGTAATTACGTTTTACCTGCGAAGTAAGTTATGGCCTTTCAAGAAAGCTGAAAATCCTGATGTACGAACAACCGACGACCACTTCGTTATGGAGATAGAAGTGCACGACAATGAAAAGGAATTAAAGGATTTACTGTTGGATACAGGAGCCGTGGAAATCAACATGACCGAGAAAAACCTTCATTGATATGAACAGTTTTAGCAAAATAATAATCGTATTCGGACTGATGTGGATGGTCGTATCATGTAAGAGCGATAATTCACCGAACTATCAGTACATGCCGAATATGCAGTACCCGGTAGGTTATGAAACATACGGGGCCGCCGCGATATTGCCGAATGGGCAGGAAGCGATGGTGCCTCCTTCGAATACCATTCCGAGGGGTTGGTTGCCCTACGAAAATGAAAATACCCCTGAAGGAAAAGAATTGGCAAGGTCGATGGCCAGCCCGTTGGATTCGCTTCAAATGGAAGCTAATTTGGAAAATGGTCAACAGCTATATGCAATTTACTGTGCCATTTGCCATGGAAACAATGGAGCTGGTCAAGGAAATTTGGTCAAGCGGGAAAAAATATTGGGTGTACCGAGTTATGCCGATGCAGCGCGGAACATTACAGTTGGAACAAGTTTTCATACCATTCAATATGGGTTGAATTCGATGGGTTCTTATACGGCACAAATGAATACCGAAGAAATATGGCAAGTTTCGGAATATGTGATGAAACTGAAACAAGATTTAACAAAATAATACATAGAATACTGATATGTACACGTTTTCAAATCGATTAAAAATAGGTTCTTTTATCTTGATGGCAGTAGGGGCACTGTGCCTAGCTTCTGGTTTTCTATCTGCCCCTAAGACTGTTGAAGAGGCCAAGGCGATTGTTGCTAGTCATGAAGATGGACACGGTGAAGAGTCCGGACATACAGTGGCGGAAGAACATGGTGGAGAACATGATGCTTCTCACGATTTACACTTACTGCACCAATTACAGAATAGACCTTGGTCGGCGTTGTA